>NZ_JAHBYN010000002.1 GCF_019635935.1 Parvibaculum sp.
ACCAATTCACCCGCCAAATCAATGGTTTGGCGGGTTTTTCATTGCCTGAAAGGCCGAAAAAGCGTGTTGCAGGCTCCTGCAACGCACTACCATATTTTTCAATACGTTACGGAGGGGTGTCCGCTCCTCCACGCAACACCGGTGCAACACGAAAGGCGACATTTGTTCGCTATGCGTTCTTGGGAGAAAGGCAGCCGAAATGGGGCGCCTCATCGCCCCAACTTTCTGACGACGCCCCGCTCGACCGTCCTCCTCGGCAGTTGAAGCCCCGCCTCCTGGCCTTCGCTCGCGAATAGCTCCAGCCCGGGTTCATCGGGATAGCCCGCCCGCCTGTACACACAGGGTCGGACATAGGCGATGAAGCTTGGGCTCCCCCATTGGGCAATCTCATAATAGCCGGGGCCGTCATATTTGGGCTCGCTCGTCATGGCCGCGCCTCCCGGAGCTGGGAGAACAGCACCAAGGCCTTACGGGCCAGCCCGTTGGCCTGGAGCGCGCTCCAGATGATGGCAGCTTCGTTCTGAGCGTCCCCTTCGAAGCGCTCACGCTCGATCGTCAGCATCTCAACGAGTCGTGTCACGTGACACAGGTCGCAAAGCGTGGCCTCCAGATCCACCGAGCTCACGGCATACCGTTTGCGGCTGTCGTCAGGCATGCCGCGCGGCTTCTTTCGTTGCCCTGCTAGACCGGTGGCATATTTCGCCCCGTCAGCCTCCATGGCCTCCGCTGGCGTTTCTTCGGGCATCAGGAATTTGGGCAAGCCTCGGGCGGCTGCCGGAACGGTACGGTTCGGCATTGAGATTGCTTCTGTGAATTGATTTCGCTACTGTGTGTTAATGATAACGCATATTTTCGCTACGTAAAGTCGAAAATATGATAAGGTAGCGAAATGACACCAGCTCAATGCAAGATGGCACGCGCCGGCCTTGGTCTAGGCGTTCGAGAGCTAGCCGACCTCGCGAAGGTCAGCACGAACACCATCACCCGTTTGGAAGCGGGCGAGGAACTCAAAGAGCGCACCGTTGACGCTATTCGCCATGCCCTTGAGGCCGCTGGCGTCGTCTTCCTCGCTGACGGGGAGACATCGACAGGCGGGCCAGGGGTGAGGCTGAGGAGCGACGCATGACCAATGGAGATCAGCCTGGGCCATCCGTGCACCTAGCACTGACATCGGATGAGGCGTTGGTTCTCTTTGAATTTCTCAGCCAGGTTTTAGATAGGCGAGAGCTCAGCCATGTGGCAGGTGACGCTGAACGCCGTGTTCTCTCGGCTATGGTGTGCGATCTGGAAACGACGCTAAGCGCCCCATTGGCAGCTGATTATCATCTCCAGCTCGCCGCCGCGCGGCAGCGCATCGCGCATTCGGCGGAAGGCCTGAAGCCGGACGAGCTGAGCGCGGAGAACGACGGGTGAGGGATCGCACGCTGCGACCATTTATGCAGCGTGCTACGTGTTGACATATGTTTACACACCGGGGGGCATCGGTTATAACATGGCGAAACGGCCACGACATCCTGACAAGCACGTTGAGGAAGCTGTTGCTTATGCCGAGGGCAAAGGATGGCGGTTCGTAAAAGGCGAAAATCACTGTTGGGGTAGGCTTTTCTGTGCACACGCCACAAGAGAGGGATGCCGGATTTCTGTCTATTCGACGCCAACGAACCCATTCAATCACGCTAAGGCCATTAAACGCACCGTTGATAAATGTGACCATGAGGAGGGGGACGATGCAAACGCATGAATTCACTATCATCGCCTCTGGCCTCGATCCGGAAGCAGCGGATTTCGAGGACCGCTTTTATGAGGCTGGCTGCGGTGACGCGACTATATCAATTCAAAAAGGGGCTATTGTTCTCGATTTTTCGAGAGAAGCTAAGACATTTATTTCTGCCGTGATCACGGCAATAAGGGATGTAATGAAAGCAGGCGCGCGAGCGGAACGCATTGAGCCCGACAACTTAGTAAGTACATCAGAAATTGCTAGTCGCGCGAGCCTCACGCGAAGCGCTGTTTCTCATTACACCACGGGCAAGCGGGGGTCTAACTTTCCTCCCCCAGTTGCACGCGTCACGACGGAGAGCCCGCTTTGGGATTGGGCTGAGGTCGCTCACTGGATGTATCGCCACGATCTTGATTTTAGCCTTGTCCGAGTCGTTAAGGCTAAAATCGTTCGTGATGCGAACGTGTTGGTGGAAGTGTACGCGCAAGGCGCCGTGTCCGGGCATTCCATGCGCGTGAGCGGTCCGCTCATGAAGGTGGCGAAGAAAATCACTCAACCTTCGGGAAAGCCGGCGTCAACTTCATCCGGAACGACAAAACGGTATGAGCCGCGTCAAAGGGTGGCTGCAAGTCATTGATTTCGAACGGCGCAAAATTGCGCTCACGGGCAAGCCCTTGATATCGCACACGGAACGTAGAATTGCGTTCCGTGCCTCACGCGGCCCTGCGCTCGTCCATCAGCGCGATCCTCTCCGCAAGCCAACGCCCGAGGCGGGCCACGTCGAGAAGAACGCTGACGGTCGGCAGCTCATCGAATGCGTCGAGCGAGCGGCTGGCATCGATATGGATCACCTCCGCGTCACCATCGCGGCCCATGGCAAGCGCCACCCAAAGCGGCCGGCTGAGGTCATAGAGGCGCAGGGCTTGGCCTTGCTCGAGGTGGTGAATGCTGATGATGGCCGCGATCGTCTCGATAACGGCCTTGCCGGCGCCGGCTGGCGAGATCTCCGAGCGGGATAGAGCCCGCGTCACCGCCAGTTGCACGAGCTCCCGGAAGCTATAGCGACGATAGCGGCCTTGCCCCTCGCCAGGATCGAGAGCAATACGCACGAGATGCCCGACCACGGGCTCAGTCACGCCAAGGATTGCGGCAACCTCCGGCCGGCGAAAGCTGCGCTCGTGAAGCGGGAGCATGGGCGACCTCATAGGAATAGCAGCCCGTCCGGGCGCTCAGTCTCATAGATGCGCAAGGCGTTGCTCTCGCCCGCCTCAGCCTGCGACACGGCCATGGCCGCCGCCACGATGAGGTCAACCGAACCCTTGCTTTTGGTCTTGCGGATGAAGGGCAGCGAGGTGCCGTCCGAGATATCGACATGGGCGCTCTGTATGTTCCAGCGGAGAACGGGGGAGCCGTCATGGCGAATGCGGCGGGCGATGAAGAGGCGTTGCAGGATGGCATAGGCCGGTCCCAGCAAGCTGCGAAGCTGGGGAAACTCCACCATGGGAAGGTCATCCTCAGCGAGCCGGGAGGCCAGGCGCACCGCGAATTTCGGATCATAGGCGATGCTTTGCACGTCGTAGAGCGCATTCAGCTCGCGAAGCTTCGCCTCGATCGCGTCATCCCCGATGATATCGCCGGGTAGCACGGTGAGATGCTGGTCTCTCTCCCATTGGCGCATAGGCAGGCTGGTTTCAGCCTGGCGCTTGCGCAACGCTGTTTCCGGCAGGATCGGAAACGGCAGGATGAGGAAGTCTTCCCCGCGGCGGAAGCAGACGACGATGGCGGTGAGGTCGTAGGTCCGGCTCATGTCGAGCCCGATCCAACAAGCTTCGCCCTCCAGGTCGGCGGGATCGATCGCCTCGCGGCATTCATCGAACACCGCCATATCGATCAAGCCGCCCGTGGCGCTCGTCTTCGGCCGCCGGTTGAGGTGGAGCCGCTCGAATTCGATCCGCATGCGCGGGATCTCACGAGCAAGGCGCACCTCGTCATGCAGGGATGGCAGGTCGGGGAAATCGCCTTCGACTAGGCCGGGATTGGCAAGGCGCCAGCCCTCTTCGTCATCCCAAGCGAGATGATCGGGAGCCGAGAAGAGAATCGGGAGGAAGGATGGATCATCGATCTCACCGGCCGCGACTTTCAACGCATAGGCGTAGAGCTCATCGAACAGCGGGTTGACGCCCTCCTCGGGTCCCATGGTCGTGGTGACGATGAGAAGGCTGCCGGGCACCTTCGAGAGGCCGGTTTTCAGGGCGCTCCAGAGCTCATAGCCCTTCCACACATGCACCTCGTCCGCGAGCACCACGGTTGGCGTCTTGCCGTGCTGCGCATCGCCGTCCGCGCTGATGGCCTGATAGACCGATCGGGATTTCGGGTGCTCGATCCGGCTTTTCGTGTCGCGGACGCGGCAGGCTTTATGAATGCGCTCGTCGAGAAGCACCGATTCCTTGGCCTCGTCGAAGGCAATGCGGGCCTGCGACCGATCGGAGGCGGCCGAAATAACCTGCCCGGCCGGCACCTGCTCCGGACCAATAGTATGCGCCAGGGCGATCACGCTGGCGAGCGAGGTCTTGCGGTTGCCGCGCGGCAGCATCAGGAACACGGTGCGCACCTGGCGCCGGCCCGCGTCATCGGACGGACCATAGATCCGGCTCAAGATACGCCGCTGCCAGCGCGTGAGCACCAGCCGCTGCCCCGCGGCCTCCGATTTCGGGTGCCGCAGAAGCTCAGAGAAGGTGAGCACGCGCGCAGCCCTGCCGTCAGGGTCAGGAATCGGGCTATCGTCGAATACCCATGCCGGCGCCGTCATCATTCGATCCCCAGTGAGCTATAGGGATCGCCCTTGCCGGCCTTTGGCGGGCTGGCATCGCCATTGCCGATGATGCCGAGCCGCTTGCCAAGCTGGAGCATTTGAGCGGAAGCCTTGTTGCGCCCGCCGATCAGCGGATGCGGCTTGGGAATGCCATCCCGGCCCGTGATCATGAGCGGCTCGCTCTGCAAAGCCTCATCCATGCGCCGGATCAGTGCGACCGTGCTGCAATATTCCGCGAAGGTCGTTTCCGTCACGTCGGTGAGAATGCCCCGCTCAGCGAGGCCCGCCGCGAGCTTCAGCCACTCGGTGCGCGCGACCTCATCGGTAAGCCAGGCCGGTGGCGGCGGCCCCTTCCGCTTGCGGCCTCTCAACGCGACAACCTTCGCCATCCCCGCCCCTCAGAAAGCCATCTGCCGATAGGGCATGAGAAGGGAATTCACGATGTCCCGCGACATGTTCGATACCGTACGCGGATCCAAATATTCCCACTTTCCCACGCCGTCGATTTCACTGCTCCGCATGTCCGCGCTCTTGTCGGCAAGCAGGTAGAGCTGCCCCACCATGAGCAGGATCGCCTCGCGGATAGGCTCCGGCACGGCCGCGGCATCGGCGTAGCCGCACTCAAAGGTGACGGACACCGATGCGGGATAACATCGCGTTGCCGGCCATTGATGGCCAAAGGCGGGAATAATCCGCGCCTTGTCGCTGCCGATCACCTGATATTCGCTTGTCGGCAGGGTGGCGTTGATACCGCCCGAGGGCGGCACATAGCTGACGCTTTCCACCGCCTTGATCGGCGGCAGCGGCAAAATGATCTCACAGGGGAAGCAATCGAGGTCGAGCCGCCACCGCTGGGGCAGCAACGCGCGACCGAGAAGGCCGCCGATACCGTCGAGGCTCGCGGTCGCCGCTTTGGCGAGCGAGGCGAGTAAATCCGCCCGCGCATCGTTCTTGATGTCGAGGTGAGCCTTGATTTCGTCGATGCCGACGACCTCGCCAGATGGCGGCGTGAGCAACGTGAGCCCGTCCATGGCCTTCATTTTTTCCTTATCCTGCCGAGGGAAAATCATCCGGGTGTCCCACGCGAGAGCCCCCCGCCGGTCCCTGCCCCCCTTCGCAAAGTTTCTGACCTCCCCCCGCCTTGGCCTTGACATTGACCTCGGCAAGCATGGCAGCCGTCTTGTCGATGGTGTTCGTGAGAGCGCGGAAGGAGGCATCGCAGAAGGCCTGCGTTTCATCGTCGGTGGCGCCGAGCTCCTTCAGCGCAGCCACCTTCTTGGGCATCTCGATGCAGGTGTGCACCTCCCAGAACGCCTTGAGGTGAACATCCCACTCTTTAGGCGGGCGCTCGGCAATGCAATGGCGCATGACGAAGACGGCAACCTGCCGGCCATGCTCACGGCCGGCGGCCCGGATCAGACGAAGCGCGGCGCTGCTCATCGGCCGGCCCTCGCCAATGCGCGGCGCTGCTGGCGGTTGAGCGGGGCGGCAGCGGGGCGGGGCGGCAAGAGGTCCGGCCCGATCTCACCGCGTCGATATTGCTCGATCCAGAGCGCCTCATCCTTCCGCTTGACGAAGGACGGTGCGACGATAGGAAGGCGGGCGGCCTTGGTGTCGGCCTCGGGCTCAATCGGCAATCCGACTTCGTCAGGCCATTCGTGGATGACCTCTTGCTCCACGCCCTCGCGCGTAACGGTCGAACACCAGATCTCACCGCCGACGCAATGGAAGGGGCGCGGGAAGACGCGAGGGGCCGTGAGCTGGCGCCGCTGGGCTTCCATCAACGGGATGCCGTGCCGGACCGGATCGAAGATTTCGGGCTGCCAGTCTTTACCCGGCTCCAGCCCCTCGCGATGGAGGCGCCAGTCATCAGCCAACGACAGGCCCGGGCCAAAGACATATCCGCTCACGTCGCCGTCGAGGTCATCAATCCACACATAGGAAGGGTCTTCGCTGAGCGGGCTTGGCGATGTCAGGGTATACGAGCGCGGCCTGTCGACTTGTTCGCTCCATCCAAGGGCCCTGATGCTAATGATCGTCTGCCCATGTAACTCGCCGCGCTGCACGGCGGCGCGGTGCTCCCGCTCGATGAGCGGCGCGCTCTGCGCAATGAAGGCATCGAAGGACGGAAAACGCTCAGCTACAACAAAGGCAGCGACGATGCCCCATATATGACCGCGCGAAGAAACCACACCATTCCAACTCTCAATGGGAATGGCCTTCCGGTCGAATCTGGTGAGGACGCCTTCAGCATCGTATATGGAGGAGTCGCTAAGCAGCCAGGCGCGCTGCGTACTCACGACGATATTGAGCGCGGACATGGTCTCGATCCTTCTTTCTTTGAGTTGGGCCGCCATAGGCACCGGCACCGCCTCCAATGAGCGCTGCCGCGCCGGCGATCGCCCATCCAACCGGCCCCGCCATTGCGCTCGCGCCCAAGATCGCGGTTGCGAGTGAGGCGCCGCCCAGGCCACCGGACAAGGCGCCGGAGGCCGCTCCCATCATGGGTGAGCCGGCCTGTTGTCCCATGCTGTACGAACTAGCTATTGCAGCGACGCCGACCACACCTTGCAGGAGCTGCTTGCCGGACATGCCGAACAGTGAGAAGGCAGGATTGCTGCCGTCGCCGCTCGACGCCGCATCATTGGCAAAGCCCTTCAGTCCGGCCCGGGTCCCGTCGGAGACAGCCGAGCGGAAGGCCTTGATGTCATTGCCCATCAGCATGCCGAAGACGCCGCCCGTCTGCCCCTGCTGGTTCGCCTGCATGCCAAAGAGGCCAGCGAGCGGGCCTTGACCGATAAAGGCAGCGTTGATCAGCATGTCCTGAAGCGAGGAACTGGCGCGGCCCAAGGCTTCGGCGAATGAGCCGGCGCCCTGAGTGAGGCTCTTGAGAATGTCCACGCCCATCTCACCGAGAGCATTCTGCGCATCGTTGAGCGCGTCCTGAGCGCGGCGGGTTTCGTCAATCTCAGTCTTCAGCCGGGCATAACGGCCGGCCTCTTCATCGATCTGGCGAAGCATGTCCGCCGTGAGGGGCCGCTTGCTGGCAATCGCCTCCCGCTCCAATTCTCGGGCGGTCTTGAGCTTCAGCACCTCTTCGGTGCTAGCGCCGATCGTCGCAAGCTCGATCTGCATATCGGCATTGCTCTTATGCAGCCGATCAAGAAGCCGGTCGTAGGAATCCGAGGTTGTACGATTGGCGGCCGAACGGGCCGATCCGCTCTTGGCTGCCGCCGCCGTGGCGTTCGCCACCTCTTGAGCGTAGGTTTTCTGGCTCTTGGCTAGGTAAATATTGACGTCAGCCTCAGCGACGCCCGCGGCCCGCATCTCATCGGCCGTCTTCTTGCGGGCCTCAAGGCTCTTTTGGGCATCCGATACAGCCCGATCGAACGGCCGCAACCCGTTGCGGACAGCATCCTGACTGGTCTTCTCAAGCTCCCGATTGGCATCGGCAAGCTTCTTGATCGGAGCAAAGGTGCGGTCGATATTCCGGCTGATGTCGTCGAGGCCTTCAGTCGGGCGGGCTATAGCATCGATGGTCTTAGTCGGCAGCTCCTCAAGCTCCCTGCGGAAATCCTTCACCTCCGGAAGCACGCCAAGCATGCCGCGAATACGTTGCTGAATAAGGCGATCAGCTTCAGCCGCGGCCTGCGCACCTGAGAGATCAGCACCCCAGAGGCCGCCCGCTGCCGCGAGGCCCTGCGTGACACGGCCGGCCGGCGATTGTGATTCCTTCGCCTGGTTGAGAAGCCCCTGGATTTTCTTCAGCTCAATATCGCCAGGCATCGCCCTGACGCCTGCCGCAATCCGATGGACTTCATTGGCTATCGCGGACAGGGCGCCCGCCACGCTTGCCGAGATGCCAAGCACCTGGTCGAGCGCCGCGCCAAGTTCGGTGAAGGCGGTAACACCATTGGTGGCAGCATCCTTCATCGTGACCTTGCTGCCACGGAAGGCGCTGTCAATGTCATCGGAGCCCTTCACAATCGCGTCGAAGACGCGGGAAGCGGAGAGACGGCCTTCCTCCCCGAGCTTCTTCAACTCGCCAATGCCGACGCCGAATTCCTTGGCGATCAGCCGGGCGAGCGGTGGCGCACCTTCAAGCACGCTGTTCAGCTCATCACCGCGCAAGGCGCCGGCCGCCATCGCCTGGTTAAGCTGGAGGATTGCGCCCGCCGCTGATTCCGCCGACACGCCGCCAAGCTTGAAGGCCTTGTTGATTGTCTCGGTAGCGCGCGCAACGTCCTGCTGCGTCTTGCCGAGCTCCTGGGTCGAGCGCGACAGGCCGGCATACAAGGTCACGGTCGGCTCGAGCGCGGTGCGGGTGTTCAGCGCCAGGTCGACGAGCATCTGTTGGCGGTCGCCAAGCTGCTGAGCAGATACGCCCGCCGCCTGCAACAGGTTGCCGTATCGCGTGTACTGGTCACCAGCGGCAGCAATTGCGCCACCGGCGACCGCAACCGCCCCGGCAACTGCCGCCACACCACCGACAAGCCCGCCAATGCCGGATAGGCCCATGCTGAAGCGATCGAGCCCGGGCACCGCAGCCTGAGCAGCCATCAATACCTGATTGAAGCTCCGGCCGATGTTGTCGTTTGCCGCGGCTGCGGCCCGCGTGCGCTCAGCCGACCGCGACAGGGCCGCCGATGCCGCATCGGCAGATCCTGCCTGCACAGCGAGGCGCGCATTCACCGTGGTGACGACGCTGGCGAGCTGAGTATGACCACGGGACGCGATCGCCGCCGCGTTGGCCATCGTGCCATATTTCCGGGTGATGCCTGCATAGGTCGCTTCAGCACGTTCGCCCGATATTGCCCCGCGATCCAGCGCGGAACCGAGCTGCTTGATCGCCTTTTCCATCTGCGAGGCTTTGGAATAGCCCTCGATGTACTGGCGGCTGAGGCTGGAAACAGTCTTGTCGGCCTTGCCCAATGCTGCGTCTTGCTGCGCCAGGGCCTGCCCAACTTGCTGGGAGGATCGCACGCCCGCCGCATCAGCGTCGGTCTTCTCTTTCATCCCGCGGGCATAGCCGCTGGCGTCCAGATCAGCTGAAACCCGGAGGCTGGAAAGGGCAATGGCCATTATCGTGTTCCTCGCCCGAAAGCTTGCTCACGGGCAGTGCGAGCGGAATGATGCGGCTTGCAGAACGGCCTCAGGTTCGACCATGAAAGCCTCAAGTCAGGTCGCTGCCGCACGCTGATGACGTGATCAACCTCGGTCGCCCGCGCCGTGCAGCCGGGCTGGCAGCACATGGGATGAGCAGCAAGGAACAGAGCGCGCACCGCCTGCCATTCGCCGTCATAGCCGCGCTGCCGCGCATTCGGCCGCCGTGCATCCGCGTCACGCTTCCGCGCGGCCCGGCACTGGCACACCGCGCCAGGTGCGAGGAGACGGCCGCATGAACAGATTTTCGGCGTGCGCTTCATGGCTCCACCACTGAAATCAATTGCCGGGGATGGTGAGATTGACGGCTCAAGAACTTTGCCCGCGCGCCGATCCCGCCTATCGTTATTGGACGCCCCGGCCCGCCCTCATGGGAGCGCAGGCTGATCAGGTGACAGGAGCGACAGCAGGGTTGCCGAGGATCGCAATGGCCGCAATCGGGCTGTTGCCGCTGTCGGCGCCGGTCGGCGTGATGGTGAGGCGCGTGTAGCGCTTGGAACCTCGGTATCCGAGCTTCCGGGTTTCGCCATCGTCGGTGAAGTCGAAGCCGGCCACCGCCTCGGTCCCGGTCAAATACTTGTCGTCAACCGCCGTGAAGCCGGTGCCGGCGGCGTCTGATTCTTCGATCGCGACGGTATAGCTGGCGTCAGCGTCCGACAGAGTGCCGAGGACGATGGCGTAGACCAGGCTATTGAAGCCCAGCCCATCGATGACGGTTCCGACCAACGGCGTGCTGCCGAGGTCGGCGTTGGCTGCTGGCACGATGACCGGCCGCACAGCGATATTCGATGCAAGATCGCGCATCATTGTCGTGGTGTCCTTTCTGTGCTGGGGCTCAGCTCGTGGCCGTCTTGAGCTTGCGGAAGCGCGCCGCCTGGAGCACGCGGCCTCCCGTGCGCCGCGTCGCATGGATGCGCGTGACGCCCCGGCGCGCTTGCGTGTAGGGGTCCGACAGAACCGACAGGCTCAGCCGGTCGATGATGCGGTACGCGCTGAAGTCGCCAAAGATGATCGGAAACTTGCCGGCGCCAATGTCGGGCAGGTCGACCATTTCGAGCACCGGCTTGCCGAGCAGCATTTCGGGCTGGCCCGCCTGGTAACTCGGCTGCCAGAGGTAAAGGCCGGCGCCGTCCCTAAGCTGGCGAACAGCCGCAAGCGTATTGCCGTTCATCGCCCATCGGGCGCCAGGTGCATTACGATAGGAGGGCGGAAGCGCGTAGAGCGGTTCAATCAGCTTGTCCGGGCTGACTGCCGTCGCGCTGCCGTTCACCGTGTGCTGGATCTCAGCATTCGTCATCAGGCCTTCGGGCTGCTTGGAGCCGCTGCCGTTGACGTAGGCCTGTGCTTCCGCCCTGCCGAAATCCTCCGCAAGGGCGAGGCGCACTTCCGCTTCAGCCTGCCCTGCGCTATCGCTCAGCAACTCATTCGAGATATCAATGTGGGTTGTGAGCTTGTGGGCCGGCACTTCCAGCATGCCGAAGCCGACCGTCGATTCCTCGCTCTCCTCCAATTCGTCTTCCCATTGGGCTGACGTGATCGAGGCGCGGCGCGGATATCGGACTGAGGGTGCTGAGGTGGTGCGCACCGAGGCCACAGAACGGATCGGTGAGAACTCCACGAGGTCACGGATGAACTCGTTCACCGTCTCCGGCGGCGCCAGATAGCCGGCCTGCGGATCTGACGAAACAGTGAGCGCGCGCAGCTCCTCGGCAGGGGTCTGGTTGCCAAGGCGGATATAGGTTCCGAAGGCCTCCCGGACCTCTGCGGCCGCGGCGTCCGTCGTCGCGGTGCCACCGCCCGGGCGCTGGGTGCGCAGGTCGATCGCGTCCAGCCGCTCGGTGATGCTGCGCAACTCGGTCGTGATGCGCTGGTCCGTGGTGGTCCGGTGCTGGTCGACAGCGGACCGGAGCTCATCGACAGCCTGGACGGCAGCAGCGATGTCATCGCCGCCTTCGTTGCGCGTTTCGATCGGATCAGCCGATCGCAGTTCAAGAGGAAGCATATGCTTCATCGTGTCGTTCCCCTGATGGAAAGTGCGGCGCGGCGGGCCGCCTCGGTCAAGGCCGCTGCGCCCGCGCTTCGCACGGACACGACCCGCGCTCGTGGCGAGGCGGGGAAAGCAACGAGGGAGATCTCTGCGAGGTCCGCATCCGTGATGACGCGGACGCCTCGTGTGTCGCGCTCAGCCTTGCGGACAGAGAAGCCGATCGAGAGGCCGGACAGACCGCCAGCCAGCAGCAGGGCCCGCGCCTCCGCGCCGCGGCTCGTCTCGGTGATCAGCCGGCCCACGACCTTCAGGCCGCGTTCGTCTTCGGAGACCGATGTCCACACGCCGACGATTTCGCGGGGATTGTGCGCCCACAACATGACCGGCCGGGTGCCGGCCCGGCCGTGCTCGACAAGGGAGCGACTGAAGGCACCCCGCCGCACGGTTTCGTTGAAAGTCGGAACATGATCGTCCCACACGACCGCATAGCCTTCAAGCGTGCCCGCGGCCTCGTCGACAGCGAAGCGAACCTCCGATGCTAACAAGTCAGGGGTTTCGCGTGTCATGCTGCGGCTCCTTCCGGCTCGGTCGCGCCGCCCTGTCCGGCTTGCCGGATCAGTTCATCGCCGCCAGCGATAGGCGGGCGATTGTCGAAGCTGCGAATTTCGTTCGGCGTCAGCCAGCTCCCGCCGCTGGCCTGCCGATAGGCCGTAAAGCGGGCTGCAAGGTCGCCGCGCAACATGTCGTCAAAGACGGCCTCGACGAAGAGCTCGCTGCGTTCTTCCTGCGTCAGAAGCGCGCGCTCCAAGGCCGACTGCCAAATCTCTGTCCAAGGCATCAGGCAGGTCTGAATGTACTGGCGCATCAGCTCTTCGACGTTGCGCCAGGTCGCGCGGTCGAGATCGCCAATCAGGGTGCCCGGCACCTTGAAGGCGCGGGCGATCTCTTGAACGGCTAGCCGGCGCAGATCAATGAACTGGAGATCGACGCTGCTGAATGTGAGCGGCTTAAAGTCGATCCCAGCCTCTAGAACCGCTGTGTCGCCGCTACGCTCCCCGCCGAAGGCCTTTTTCCAGGACTTTCTAATGCGCTCAACAGCAGCCCCGGCGAGACTGCCGGGCAAGCTCAGAATACCTGACGGCCTGCCACCGTTCGCAAAGATGCGCGCTTGGTGTTCCGCCATCACCAGATCAAGCGCGATGGCCTCGCGACAGAGATCGATCAGGCAAACGAGCCGGCCATCGGCGCTGCCAGGGGTCGGCAGGTAGAGGATATCCTGCCAACGGTAGATTTTCTCTACGCTGCCGTCCTGCACGCGGAAGCGCGGCTCCGGCCCTGTGGTGTCTCGGGTCACGCTGGTAGGGATGAGCCGGTGAAGCTCGCGTGGCTGTCCATTCACGCGGATGACAAGCGCATAGCCTGCGCCATGGAGAAGCCCGTCGAGCTGGAGCGCGGTGCGCGTCTCAACGCCGCCGGCCCACGGGCACCAATCGCCAGCCAGAAGCGCGGCAGCAGGATGATCCGTGTCTCGCTCTCGGGCTCCGCTGTTGCCGCGACGGAATAGGTGAAATGGCAGAGATCCGACCGATTCAGAAATAGCACGGCAGGCCGCGAGCGTGGTCGGGCTGCGCAAGGCTGTCGTGGCAGAGACGGACACTCCTGCGGCGGTCGGCTTGGAGCCGAATATTTCGAGCAGCAAAGGAGACGGCGTCGCAAGCGATCGCTGCTCGTTCGGTCTATTTTTCTGCCAAAACCATTTCACTGAAATTAAATCCAGCCTGATTCGCTGAATAAATCCGGTACCATCTTTCCATTCGTCAAGCAAATATGCCCGACATCACCTGATTTACGCTTGTCGATTATTTGATACCACCTGCGATGAATTGCGAAAACATGCTACCATCTGCAAAGAGCGATGAATTATCCACAGCGGTCGTTTGGCCAACTTGGCGCGTCACTATCGCAACGGGGATGTGCGCTGCGTCGCTTCGCCTGGCTGTGAAGCGCGGGCTCATACCGGCGCCCATCAAGACCATGGGCAAGCTCGCATGGGACCCCGAAGGCGTCAGGCAATTCGTGAGCCGTTACGGGGAATTTCTCGACCTTCGCACGCTCTCAGCGCCGGAGAACTTGAGAGCACGCCCAAAACGTGGGAGGCCTCCGAAGGCCCCTGAGGCACGGAAAGAACTGCCACAGCGCCACTACCGGCCGGCGTGGTGAAGGCGCTCTAGGTAAGCGATTTTGCTCTGAGCCTCCGAAAGATCGTTCCTAAATCTATCGCGATCCTCGCGGGCATCTGCCAACATCCGCTGAGTGACCGCGAGATCACCTTCGATCTTACTTCTCTTGTCGCGGGCTTTCTCGACCGCATCATTTGCCGCTTTCAGCTTTTTCTTGAGATCTTCGACCAGCTTAACGGTGAGTGTCTCGCCAATAACATCACGCTCGGCAGTGGTCATGCCAGTGGCGATTTTCTCAATGCAGCCAACACGGCCGATCCGCTTGATCGCTTCGTCCAGGATCTTCTCAGCGTCATCGACGACGGTGATTGTCTTCGACCGCCATCCCATCTCGATAGCAGCGCGGTTTGGCTTCACATCGCCAGCTTCGACCTTGGCGAGAAGGTCCACCGCTTTGGCATCGCCGGACTCGGAAGCTTTGCGGAGGCGGCGGATGGCGGATTGGGAGGAGTTGCCGGCAGGGCGCGATGTTGAGACATCGTGTACATTGTCAACGAGGTCGGTCCGGGCACCTTGCTTCCGCACCCCAGCCACGGCCTTATCCCACAACGCCAGCGTTGCAGCGTCGGTCACGAGGAAGCGGCGGACGGTGTCATAGGTGCTTTCGAGGCCAACAGGATATGGAAGGTGGACGAACTCATGGAAGCTGATAGGTGGCTGCTTCGTGCCGCCTGCGAAGATCCGGTCACATTCCCAGACGCGGTGCTTGAACGCTTCGCGCATAAAGATCGGTATTTGATCGATCCCTCGCAGTGCTCCATTCAGAGCGTCATGGAGGCTCCTGACGATATCCTGCCGGTTGATCGCCTCGTCATTACCCGGGACATCCGACTTTCGAAATGTATGGACGTTCGCCATCAAGCCGCCCTCTCGATCTCCTGCAGGAATTCGGAAACCTCATCCTCAGTCAGCCCTTGCTCAGCCAGTCGCTGTCGCCAGGCCCGGAAGCTCGTGAGCTTCATGCAAAGGTCCATGCCACGATTGAAGCTGCCATCTCCTGCGAGAAGCGCGAGCTGCTGGCCCGCGTCGTTGCCTTGAGGAGGGAGTGGCGTAATCGTCCTCGCGCGTGCGTGCGCCATAGCTCTATTCTCCACTGGTAGCTCTGAAAGTGAAGGTGTACCTATAAGGTGTACACGTGGTTCTAGGACCACGTTGCAAGGTGGTTCTACAACCACATCCCCCCTCGGCTTACGTGGTTCTAGGACCACGTCTCTTCTGTTAGGACGTGGTTCTACAACCACGTCTACTGATCGCTTGGGACGTGGTAATGGGACCGCGTCTTTTCTCATCTGGGGGGCCAGTCGACGAGCCTTACGCCCCTCCATTCGTTTGTCGCGTGCCTCTATAAGACGGTCCAGGATGGCGTTTATCGGCGCATCGCTGAAGCGGTATCGGGAGGCTTTTCCGCCGCGTCCTGGCTCTACGGTCCACCAGCCGAGAAGCGACAATTGCTTGCGGGTCTCGTTGCAGGTGAAGCGGCTCTTGCACCCCGGAACTTCATCCCGGATCGTATCGTCTCCGATGATCCCGATGCGGGTTTCGGAGTTGATGGCCTGCATTACCCGGAATGCTATACGGAATTGAACGGCCGTGATCCGGTCATCGCATGCCATTCCGTTCAGGATATCGAGCTTCCAGCTCGTGAAAGAGGCCGTCGAGGACGGATCATCGGCCACATGAGCCTCATGCCGCCGACGACCGGCGTTCTTGCTCTTCGATCCACCGGAGGATTGTCGAGCGGCGTGAGCAGATCGTCTTTCCGATACGAAACGTCGGCATTCCAAGGTGTTCAGCCGCGTGATAGACACGCCTCTGTGCCGTGATCGTCGCTTCCCCGTACATGAATTGTGCGATTGCCTTGGCACCGTTGAGCAGGTCATCGCTCAGCGCGGGCAAAGCTCCGCCGTTCGCACCATCGCGGCGCGGTGTGTCATGTTCCATTACTTCACCTATGGCTTATTTCAGCAGGGCTGCTACGACAGCAAAGATAGTCTTGTTCGTAAATGATGACGTATCTCTGCGGTCAGATCGGTGTAATTGAATGTCGCTTCGTGCACATTCAAAAATAAGCTTATCCTTCACGACGTAACCACGCCGATATTCATTGAGATCGCTATGGCCGCTTTCCCGTGCCAAGTGCCAAATCGACGCCTTAGCTATAGGTCGCTCGAATTCCACTTCAATGAGCGATGTCCTGTCTGTGATTTCGACAACTTCATCATAAGTAGGCACACCTTGCCATTCAGAAGAGCTGTTCATTTGCTGCTGAAGCTCATTAAAATGGAATGGATCGCCGGCCTTTGGCGTCGCCATCATCAGTAAACGCTCAAGAGCACTGCTAAAAGACGCGTTTAATGGGATGGAAGAGCTGATACTGATATTGCCCGATTTAATATTACTCTCGGAAGTGCGAGTAAGCGATCGAAATGCAGAAACCACATTCTCTGCATCCTTAGCCATTGAGGTTGCATTCACCCCAATAAGTAAAGCCGTGGCATCAGCATAGGTCATCTTAGCCGCGCCACGCCCGCGCCCAGCCTGGCTAATAAGCCCTGCCTCCCGAAGGTAGCGGGCCACGCCAGTTACGAACGATTCTTCAATTCCCTCAACCGTTGCGATCGCCTTCACAAGTTCGGTTAGGAGTGCCATCGCTTCGGTCCTTTTTATATGCAATCATCGCAGATGAACGTCAAGCGCTTTTTCTGCTATCGTTCCCGATAAAATCTAGATACCCTGCTTTCTCCCTCATCACATCAATATTTTTCAAGGGGGTACGATGGCAACAATCCGAAAGCGAACCCTGCCCAGCGGTGAAATCCGCTGGCTGGCAGACTACCGAGACGTTGGCGGCAAGAGGCGAGCGAAGCAGTTCGATCGCCGAAAGGACGCCGACGCCTGGCTCACGAAGGCAAAGCGGGAGGTACAACTCGGGCTACACGTCGCGGAAAGCGATTCCCTGACGATCAGCGAGGTAGCTGATCTCTGGCTTGAGCGTGCCGAACGGAAAGGCCTGGAGGCATCCACAACCGCACAATACCGGCAGCACGTTGACCTTCACATAAAGCCGCTGATCGGTGGCACCAAGCTCGCGAAGCTCACAATCCCCGGGGTGCACTCCTTTGCCGACAACCTCCGCGAAGGCCGATCGCTTGCCCTGCAAAAGAAGATCCTCGCGAGCTTGGGAGCAATTGTGAGCGAAGCCGCCCGGCGCGGGTTGATCGCTTATAATCCCGTGCGCGAGGTGAAGCTCTCTTCAACCCGACGCGGCCAGGAAGCCAAGCAGTGGCCGACGCAAGCGGAGCTGAAAGCGATTCTCAAGGTGGCTCCAGAGGCGCACAGGGCCCTCATCTTCACGGCCCTATTCAGCGGCGCCCGAGCTTCGGAGCTGCGCGGCCTTCGCTGGCAAGATGTGGATCTGAAGGCCGGAGCGATGCACATTCGCCAGCGTGCCGACCGATACAACGCTATAGGGGCTCCCAAGACCGCTGCCGCAATTCGGGACATCCCGTTGACGCCGGGGGTTGTCGCCTTGCTCCGTGAGCACAAGATGCGGAGCACCTTCAAGAAGGACGACGATCTCGTTTTCCCGACCGGCGCGGGCAAGGTAGAGAGCTTGGCCAACTGGACGAATCGCGTGATAGGCCCCGTACAGGTCCTCGCGCGTGTCGTTCGATATGTCGACGGAGAGGACAAGGACGGGAACCCGATCAAGGTCGCGAAGGGCAAATTTGGGCTGCACGCGCTCCGCCATTCCGCGGCAGCGCTCCTGGCGCGCGAGGGAATGGACGTGAAAGCATTGCAGAGAATGCTAGGGCACGCCAATATCTCGACGACGATGCAAATATACGCTTATGCGATCTCAACCCTGGACGAGGATCGCGCGGTACTCCAGAATGTTGAAAGCAAGTTGATCGGCTGATGCAACACGCGTGCAACACGTCTATATCAAGCCGTTGAAGAATAAGTACTTATAGTTGCATCATAATCCGCGTGTCGGGGGTTCGAGTCCCTCCTCCGCTACCAAATTTATTCAATTGAATTAATTTCTTATAGAGAATGGCTGTAGAGCGACGCAGCTCTCAACCGTTTTCTAGACACTTTGCCTAGACACTTTTGTGCCTCTGATGTTCTCATCCTCGTACACAACCGTACCTGATTTCCGGCCCACGTGTTCCCGTTCCGTTCGGGACGTGGCTCTCCGCACGGAGGGGGCGTGGGTTTTTCCACCTTGTAAGATATGGAAAAGCCTCGCGGCACTCCGTCACTTCCGAGCGCAGGGAAGCCGCGTCACATGACACAGGTCACAGAGCGTGCGTGGCTTCCGGCTCGATCTCGCTCAGAGAATAGCGTTTTGGGGCCGTCGTTCGGCATGCCTCTCGGCTTCTTTCTCCGCCTCGCCAGGCAGGCGGCATCTCTTGCCGTCAGCCCCGGGGTCGAGAGCGATGCGCTCGAGATGCGCCACGACGGGATCGGTCACGCCAAGGATCGCGGCAACCTCCGGCCGGCGAAAGCTGCGCCCGTGAAGCGGGAGCATGGGCAACCTCACAGGAACAGCAGCCCGTCCGGGCGCCCAGTCTCATAGACGCAAGGTGTTGCTCTCGCCAGCTTCAGGCTGTGACACGGCCACGGGCAGCTTTCTTGCGTCTGAAGGTGCGGCTACACTCTGAGCTATGTGCGGACACCGTCGTTGTTCCGACGGGGGAGCGCTGGACAAGAGCGGTATGCCGTGCCTCTGTTAGCGGCGAGGGCATCCATCCAACTATTGGCGGTAGGTCATGTCAGGCGCCTATGGCGACAAACTTGGAGACTCGGTCGGCGTTAAGTCCCCGCCGACGATCGAAGCTCGATTGCTGCAGACAGCTGATTTCATGACAACTCATCTCGCCTGGGAGGAACGCGACAGCGAGGCGGCCACGCGGATCGGGAGGGAAGACGCGTTTCTCGTTTTTCTTCAGAGGCGGGCAATCCCGGCCAATCCCTATTGGATCGACGGAAAGCCTGTCGATATGAAACCTCTTGATCGCGGGCAATTCCTTCTGCTCGATCTCCATCAAGAACACCAGTCGATCGTGCGCGCCGCTGTCGATTGCTTGGCCTTCTACGTGCCGCGCGCCTCCTTGGACCTCATCGCCGAGGAGAACGAAACACGGCGGCCGATTACATTGCGTGCCTCGTTTGGAGATCCGATCGATGATCCCGTGATCTGGCATCTCGGAGAATGCCTCCTACCCGCCCTCCATCAGGGGCCAGCAATCAACCGGCTTTTCATTGATCATGTTAGCCTCGCGATGGTCACGCATTTGGCAGCCAGGCATGGGGAGGCGGCTGCCTGGCCGACGCCGCGCAGGTCAGCGCTTGCAGCGTGGCAGGAACGCCGCGCCAAGGACATGCTGCTGGCAAACATGGACGGCAAGATTGGACTTGAGGAACTAGCGCGCAATTGCGGCCTTTCACGAGCTCATTTCGCTCGCGCTTTTAAGGCGACGACAGGACTGACACCCATGCGCTGGCTCTTTGCCCAGCGAATCGAGCGTGCCAAAAGCTTGCTGCTGAATTCGGCGTTGCCGATAGATGAAATAGCTCATTACTGTGGCTTCGCCGACCAAAGCCATTTCACCCGCGCGTTTAGTGGCGCCGTGGGCGACACGCCCGGAGCCTGGCGGCGCAGCCGCAAATTCTGAAGGCTGTTGTGTTAATGGTGCCCGTCTTTTCTTGCATGCTTCGTCTATCGAGAATGTGAGCTAAGTCTGCGGTTCTGTTTTTCGACAAAAGCACTGCCATACAAAAAAAGCACTGGGCGCACTGGCCCGTTTAACGAGGACACTTAAGCTTCGTCTCAGCTTTAGCGCAATTTCGAAGGTTGAGGGGACCTGATGTCATCTTCCGTACAAGCTTCGGAATTCGGTCCGTTCGCCTTGTTCGTTCAGGAGCGCCGCCTGATGAAGCAGGGCGCGCCTGTGCAACTCGGCAGCCGCGCGCTCGACATACTGATCATGCTGGTGGAGAACGCCGGCAATGTCGTCACCAAGCAACAGCTCATTGACCATGTCTGGTCCGGTGTAACCGTAGAGGAGAGCAGCTTGCGCGTGCATGTCGCCGGGTTGCGCAAAGCATTGGGCGACGGACGGGAGGGCGCGCGCTATGTGACGAACATCGCCGGTCGCGGCTATTGCTTCGTCGCCGCCGTCGATCGCAGGACCAATCAGCCGGACGCGATCGCGACGGCGCTTTGCCAACCCGACATTTTGGCAAATCTACCGCGACGGTCGAACCTGGTGGTAGGACGCGAGAGCGAAGTCAGTGAGATCGCCAGCATCGTGCAGTCGCGGCGCTTTGTCACCATTCATGGCCCCGGGGGCATCGGCAAGACGACGGTGGCCTTATCCGTGGCGAGCCAGCTGGCCGGCACTTTCCCCGACGGCGTGCAGTTCATGGATTTGAGCATGCGCAAATCGGACGTACCGGTGGTCGAGTCGCTCGCCTGCGTGCTCAACCTGCTTCAATCGGGCAGCGCGACGAGCAATGTGGTCAACTATCTGCGCGAGCGGCGAATGCTGGTTGTACTCGATTGTTGTGAGCATGTCGTGGATTCGGCGGCCGAGCTGGCAGAGTTAATCTGCCAGGAGGCACCGGGTGTAGCTGTCCTTACAACAAGTCGTGAAGCTTTGCGCGCCGATGGTGAGCACGTTTATCCGCTTGCATCGCTGGCGTTTCCGCCCGACGACGCCGTAATTTCCGCCGAGACCATCGCCAACTATCCTGCTGCCCGGCTTTTCCTTGAGCGAGCGGTGGCCGCCGGCTATCGCGCCGAGTTTAGCGATGCGGACGCCGAAATCGTCGCCGACATCTGCCGCAAGGTGGATGGCATCGCGCTTGCGGTGGAACTGACGGCCGCGCGCGTGACGCTGCAAGGATTGCGCGAGACTGCCGCGCAGCTGGGTGGACGATTGAACTTGCTCTGGCAAGGACGGCGTACGGCGCTGCCGCGGCACCAGACGCTCAGCGCGACGCTCGATTGGAGCTATGAGCTGCTGGACAATCGCGAGCGAACCGTGCTGAGGCGTCTCTCCGTCTTCGTCGGACAGTTCATGCTCGAGGAAACGCAGGTCGTAGCCGCCGGTAATGGTGTGGATGATGCGCAGGTTGTCCAGGCCCTGGTGCAGCTGGTTTCCAAATCTCTAGTCGTCGCCGACTCAGGCGATGGCCGCACCCGTTACCGTATTCTTGACACGACGCGCGCTTATGCGCGGCTGAAGCTCATCGAATCAGGCGAGTTGGCCGATACGTCGCGACGGCATGCAGCGTTTTATTGTGATCTTCTCGACCGCTCTGTTGTGAATACACCTGGCCAACCCGAACGGCCGGCTCGTGAAAGGCTGAGCAACGTGCGCGCAGCTCTGGAATGGGCCTTCTCCGATTTGGGCGACACTCGGCTCGGCACCGAACTCGCCGCCCGCTCGGCCCAACTTTTCCTCGACCTGTCGCTGCTTGGCGAATGCCGACTATGGACTCAGCGCGCGCTGTCGGTGCTCGACGCTTCCCTGCGCGGCACATCGAGCGAAATGGCGTTACGGTTAGCGTTCGGCCAAGCTCTGATGTTTTCTCAGGGCAACAGTGAGGAAGCCCACGCTTCTCTAGCGCGAGCGCTGGAGATCGCCGAGTCGCTTGACGACAGCTTGGGGCAGTTCCGTTTGCTCTGCGGCATGCATATGTACCATCGGCGGAGGGGGGATTTCGCCGCGCTCGTGTCGATGGCCGAGAAAGCCGCGGCGATCGCCACCGACTTCGTCGATCCGGTCGCCGTCGCCGCCGCATATTCCATGCTCGGCGTCTCGCACCATCTGAACGGCAACTTGGCTCCGGCGCGCGACGCGCTCTGGGAATCGATACAGCAGCCGACTGACGACCGCCGGGTAACAACGAAGTTCTTCGGCGCGGATCGCGACGCACCGATCCTTATCCCAAGGACGCTCTGGCAGATGGGCTTTCCAGATCAGGCCGCGAAGGCTGCGCTCGAGGCCGGTGACATCGCAAATCTCGATCCGGTTACGGGCTGCGTGGCGCTCATCGGCTCGGCCAGCGTATTCCACCTGATGGGAGAATGGGAAGCCGTCGAGGACTACGTGGATCATCTGATCCAACATGCGGGCGAGCACTCGCTCGCCCCCTACCAATCGGTGGGCCTCGGTTTCAGGGGCGAGGTGATGTTCCGGCGCGGCGAGGTAGAGGCAGGCGTGAATCTCGTCAGAGAGGCACTAAACAGACTGCGTGCCGCGCGTTACGAGAACTATTCGGCTTGGCTAAGCTGCACGCTGGCCGAAGGCCTCGCGGCGCGGCGCCACTACGACCAGGCGCTCGCGCTCATAGGGGAACTAACGGCACCTTCGGCGAATACAGCGGTCTACAACATGCCGGAGCTGCTGCGCGTTCGCGGCGACTTGCTGGCACAGGCCGGCGACGAGAAGGCAGCCGAACGCTCACTGGAGGATGCGATCGCGATTGCCGAGGCACAGGGCGCGCTATCCTGGCGGCTGCGGGCCGCGACCAGCCTCGCCCGTCTTTGGCGAAGCCATGGCCGGAGCGATGCGGCAGGCGAACTGCTTGGAGCGACCTATGCCCGCTTCAGCGAAGGCTTCTGTAGCGCCGACCTCCTCGCCGCCAAGGCGCTGCTGGAGGCGCTCGGCCGTCCGCCAGAGGCAGTCTGATCGATAGCCACGATCTCGCAAGGGATTGTTATCTTCCGCGACCTTATCGCATTCACAAAGCTTCACGCCGCTTAACAACACCGAACTCGCGCAGCACCGGCCTTCCAGCGATCTTCTCCTCGTCAAGACGACGCAGACAGGAGAACGTCATGCAAATCACCTCTCACCAGGCCCAGGCCGTCATCGACGGCGCGGAAGCCAGGGCTCGCGAGATCGGCCTGCCGGTGATCATCGCCGTGCTTGACGCCGGCGCCCACCTCAAGGCCTTCCGACGGATGGACGGCGCGGTCCTCGCGTCGATCGACATAGCGATGAGCAAGGCGAAGACCGCCGTACTGTTCCAAGCGAACAGCGAAGCAGTCTGGGAATACTGCAAGCCCGGCGCTCCGGCTCACGCCTTGGAGCTGACCAACGGTGGCCTCGCTCCCTTCGGCGGGGGTATCCCGTTGCGCTGCCCGGAAGGCAGCGTCATCGGCGCGGTCGGCGTTTCCGGCGGTGCGGTGTCTCAGGATGCCGAGGTCGCACAGGCCGCGCTCGCTGCTTTCGAGAACCTCACCCGCTAATCCCTGAGAACCCATCCTCTTCCCGACCACGTCCCAACTCAAAGAAAGGAACGACCATGTCCAAGACCATTCTTATCACAGGCGCAGGTTCCGGCTTCGGCAAAGGCGCCGCCATCGGGATGGCCAAGAACGGCCACAACATCATCGCCACTGTTCAGGTTTCGCCACAGGTGACGCCGCTGCGCGAGGAAGCGGAGCAACTCGGCCTGAAGAATTTCCGCGTCGAACGCCTCGACCTCACCGATCCCTATGATATCAGGCAGGCGCAGTCCTGGGATTTCGACATCCTCTGGAACAATGCCGGCCAGGGTGAAGCCGGTCCGGTCTGGGAGATCCCGGTCGATCTCGTGCGCCGCAACTTCGAGATCAATGTCTTCCTGCCGCTCGTCCTCACCCAAGGCGTGATCCAGCGCTGGGTGCGCGAGGGTAACAGCAACGGCAAGAAGGTGGTCTTCACTTCGTCCATGGGCGGCCTGTTCACGCCGGCCAACTGGGGCACCTACGTCTCGACCAAGCACGCGCTGGAATCGATCGCCGAAGCGTTGCAGCAGGAGCTTGCCACCTACGGCATCAGGATCCAGACCATCAATCCGGGCGCCTACTACACTGGTTACAACGAGACCATGGCGGACAACCCCTTCCGCTGGCTGGATGACAAGAAGAACTTCACCAAGCGCGCCGATCTGCGCAAGGGCTTTGACGATTTCTTCGCCACGCCGGAAGGCAAGATGGATCCGAAAGAGATGATCGACCGCATGATCGAAGTCGTGCCGGCCGACACCGGGAAGTTCCGCAACGTGGTGCCGAAAGTGATCGAGGACATGCTCAAGCAGCACCAGATCGCTGCTTGGGACAACCAGATCTGACACGAAAGTCCTTTGAAGCGGTGGTTCTTCGACCGCCGCTCCCTCTCTCCCTTCCCATACTGGTAAAGCGCCCTCCGTAAGGCGTTGTTGCAACGAAAGAAAGGTGACGGATATGACCAGCTTGAGCCCTCTCATCGCGATCGCCGCAGCAAGTCTCGCCACGGCTGCCTTCATTCCGGTCGCGCAGGCGAACAAATCCTCGGGCGAGGAGAACAAGACGATCGTCCAGCGTTCGTTCGACGCCTGGGCGGCCGGCACCGGTAGCCCCTACGACCTGCTTGCCGAAGACGCCGTATGGACCATCACAGGCAACTCATTGGCATCGAAGACTTATCCCAGCCGCGAGGCATTCCTCGGCCAAGTTATTCGGCCCTTCGTTGAGCGCATGAGCGTCGGACTGAAACCGGTAATTCGTGATATCTATTCTGATGGCACCAC
Organism: Parvibaculum sp.; assembly: GCF_019635935.1. NCBI lineage: Bacteria > Pseudomonadati > Pseudomonadota > Alphaproteobacteria > Hyphomicrobiales > Parvibaculaceae > Parvibaculum > Parvibaculum sp. The sequence continues at coordinate 24,495 of NZ_JAHBYN010000002.1, forward strand.
TGTCATCATCCATTTCGACGCGGCTGGTACGGCAAAAGATGGCAAGCCCTATGTGAACACCTATGCTTGGTTCCTCGACATGCAAGACGGCAAGATCGTCAAGGCGACGGCGTTCTACGACAGCATCGCGTTCAACGATCTGTGGACCCGCGTCAAGCTTAACCAGTAGCTCTCGCCCAAGGCAGGGGCGCAAATGCGGACAGCCGCGCGCCCCTGATGCGATTATCAACCTGTCGGCGAGTCCGACCGTGCACGTAAAGGGACACGACCATGAAAACCTGGTTCATCACTGGAGCCTCTCGCGGCTTTGGCGCTAGGATCGCTGAACTGGCGCTCGACAGAGGCGACAACGTCGTGGCTACGGCGCGCAACCCGAGGACTGTGTCGGAACGTTTCGGCGAACGCCCCAATCTTCTCGCCGCCGCGCTCGACGTGACAGACGAAGAACAGGCGAAGGCGGCTGTCGCCGCAACGGTGGAACGTTTCGGCCGGATCGACGTGCTGCTGAACAACGCCGGCTACGGCCTGCTCGGCGCGATCGAGGAAGCAACAGGCGCGGAGGTCGAGGCGCTGTATCGGACCAATGTGTTCGGGCTGCTCGCCGTGACGCGCGCCGTACTGCCGACAATGCGGAAGCAGCATTCGGGCCATATCCTTAACATCTCGTCGATAGGTGGCTATCGCTCGGCAGCTGGTTTCGGCATCTACTGCTCGACCAAGTTCGCCGTGGAAGGCTTGTCAGAGGCGCTCCACCATGAACTCGCGCCGCTCGGCATCCATGTGACAGTAATCGAGCCGGGCTATTTCCGCACCGACTTTCTCGACTCGACTTCACTGGTGGCGAGTAAAAACGTCATCGCCGACTATCACTCGACAGCGGGCAACGTGCGCGGTGTGGCGAAGGAGCTCAACCACGCGCAGCCAGGCGACCCCGACAAGTTGGCAACGGTGCTGGTCGGCCTCACCGACACGGACAACCCGCCTGTGCGACTGCCACTTGGCAGCGATACCGTTGCCGCGATAGAGGCCAAGCATGCCTCGGACCAAGCGATCTTGGCCAACTGGCGGAGCGTCTCCATCTCGACCGACTTCGCGGAGAGTTAATTCCGCGGCGGCGGAGGATGAATAGCGTCGGAAGAAGTCGGGGAAACGTAGAGCCCCCCGCTGACGATCATGCCGCGCAACTTGCAGGAGGCAGCAATTCTCCAGGAAGGCCCAGGATGCTAAAAAACCGGGAATCCGCAGCCTATCTTTGTTCGAGCCGACGAGGCCAATAGCGCTTCCATGAGCAGAAGTCTCTAGGGCTTTGCCAGAAGCTCGCATCCCAAGGAGGATACTCGGGATATCCATTCCGCCAGAACTGAACGCTTTTCTGCACTTGGGGGTCATGCCGATTTCGGTATATCCACCGCAACTCAGAGCCAGTGATCGATCTGCGCTTCCCGCCCAATGGCGTTACATAATCATGTTCATGGCTCTTTTTTATCACAGCCGCGATGTCCAATTGGTCGAGGAAGAAATGCACAGTCGCGCTTGATTCACTGTGAGTATGCCAATACAATCCAAATTTCGACTTCTTTTTCCATCGTACGAAGTCCGGATACTCTAGATCTGCTGCTTGTCTGTATTTAGGATGACGCAGAATTGTAGCTAGAAATTCAGAGTTATCACTTGGTGTAAAGCTATTTAGTTTCTCTCCATTGATTAGATACCGGTTTATATTTATTAACTGGCGCATCAAGTCTGGCGAAACGAGATGGCTGTATCTGTCGAAGTCATATGCCATAAATGTGCCCAGACCAAAGATGATATCTCCAGGCTGAAAGCTCTCTTTGAATGGCGGCGCGAATGGCATTGATAAAACCTATTATAAGAAATATATGGTTAGTATTCTTAAAAAGTCGATTTTTACGAAAACAATCGGCAATCAATACGCTATATATCCCAATTTTCAAAATATTTCAGATGAATTCGATAGATATTACAATTCAACCCGCCCGAATAGGGAAAGGACGCGGAGGCGGCAGAGGCGAATGGACAACGGTGGCATAGTCCGACTCTCGGAGTTCTGGCGCCGATGGTCACTTCCGTCCACACGCCCTGCAATACTTCCTGGCGTCCAATAGCCAACACGGCGTCACACCGCCAATCAATGTGGGCGCCCCCGACGAAGACCCGCTCGATGCGCTGCGCGCGATCGGCCCGGATGAGGGCAGCTCCCAGTATCGCGGACCTCGCATCTGGATGGCAGCGGCCGTGATTGAGGCTCAGCCGACGCTGTCGGTCAGCCGTTCGCTGGAATCGCGGCTTATCTGCCAACCATCGAGCGGCGAGGGGTTTATGCGTCGCTATCGACGGTGTTCCTGCGGATGCTTTCCCCGAATTTGACGCCACAAGAGGCCGACGCGGGCGCTCGCTGCGCTTGTCAATGACGCTGTCGGGTGGAATGGCGAGGCGAACCGAGGCTTGAGGGCGCAATACGTGTTGCGCCCCACCGTGAACCGGCGGCGATGCCTTACGCAGGCAGGACGACCACCTTCGTCTTGACCGGCGTGCGGTTGTAGAGATGGATCATGTCCTGGCTCAACAAGCCGACGCAGCCGCTTGTGATGCCTGAGCCGATCGATTCGGGATCGCTGCTGGCGTAGATCGTGTAGAGCGTATAGGCGCCGTTCTGATAGAGATAGAGCGTCCGGGCGCCGAGCGGATTGTCGAGGCCCCCCGGCATGCCGCCTGCGTATTTGGCAGCCTCGGGCTGGCGCTTGATCATCTCCTTGGGGGGCGTCCAGGTGGCCCATTCGCCCTTGCGGCCGACGTAAGCATCACCGCTCCACCGGAATCCGTCGCGGCCGACATTGGCCCCATAACGGGTGGCGTTGCCGTCCTCTTCGATGCGGTAGACATAATAGTTGCCGGGATCGACGATGATTGTGCCGGGCGCTTCCTTGGTCTCGTAACGGACAGTCCGGCGGAAATATTTCGGATCGACCTTCCTGACATCGGCCGCCGGGATCGGGAACTTCTCCTCCGGCACCGGACCGTAGACCTTCTCCGCCTCTGCGAGGCTCATGCTGCCGTCGGTTGTCACGCAACCGCCCAGGCTCAGCGCACCGAGG
>NZ_JAHBYN010000003.1 GCF_019635935.1 Parvibaculum sp.
GTTGCACGGCGCGGCGATCATGCGCGAGGTGGGCGTGCGCACCATGTTGCTGCCGCCCAATCCGGGCGTGCTATGCGCCTTCGGCTGCTCGATCGCCGATCTGCGCTACGACCTGTCGCAGACGGTCGAGCGACCCGTGACCGATCTCGACGCCGCGTGGATCGCCGATGTGCTGCGCGGCCAGCGGAAGGACGGTGAAGCCCAGATCCTCGCGAGCGGCATCGCCGCCGAATCGATCACTGTCTCCCATTATGCGGATATGGCCTATGTCGGGCAGATCCACAGCCTGCGCGTGCCTGTCGGCGGCGACTGGTCGCGAGAGCGCATGGTGGAGGCCTTCGAGGCGGTCTATCGGCAGGAATACGGCAATACGCTCGGCGCCATACCGACTGTTATCGTCGGGCTGAAGACCGCCGTCACGGGCGTGCGCAGCAAAGCGCCGGCCGCAGCCGCGCATGCTGTCGAGGCCTATGCCGCAAAGCCCGACCGCACCCGCCAGGTGCATTTCGGCGAATGGCTCGACACCCCGGTCTATGACCGACAAGGGCTGCGCCCAGGCGCCACGTTCAGCGGACCGGCCATTGTCGAACAGGCCGACACCACCAGCGTCATCGAGCCGGGCATGGTCGCGAAGGTCGATCAGTTCGGCAACATTCTCGTGGAGATCGCCTGATGGATCCCGTCACCCTGGCCGTCGTGCGCGGCGCCCTCGAACAGATCGCCGACGAGATGGACATGCATCTCATTCACGCGGCCATCTCGCCCATCATTTCCGAGACGAACGATTGCGCGCACGGGATCTTCCATCCGCAGACCGGCGAAACCATCGCGCAGGGCAGCTACGGCCTGCCGCTCTTTCTCGCCAACATGCAATTCAGCGTGCAGCACCTCATCGAGGTCGTGAACAAGTCGGGCGGCTTCAAGCCCGGCGACGTCTGGATCATGAACGAGCCCTATCTGAGCGGCACGCACCTTCAGGACGTCGTGCTCGTGGCGCCCTATTTCGTGGGCGACACGCTGTTCGCGCTGCTGGCCAATACCGGCCACTGGATGGATATCGGCGGCAGCGTGCCGGGCGGCTGGGCGCCGAGCGCCCAGGAGATCCACCAGGAAGGGATCATCATCCCGCCCCTGCGGCTCTATGACGGCGGCGTTTACAACAAGGCCGTTGTCGACATGATCCTGGCGAATGTGCGGCTACCAGGCCAGATCGCGGGCGACCTCGCCGCCATGGTCAATGTGTTCGCCCTCGGCGCGAAGGGCCTCGACGCGCTTGTCGGCAAGTATGGTATGGCGGAACTCTCGGCCTGTATCGCGCAGATGATGGAGAGCTCGGAAACGCAGATGCGCTCCTATGTCGCCGAAATTCCTGACGGCGCCTATACCGTCGAGGACTTCTTCGACAATGACGGCATCGAGGACAAGCCCCTGACCGTCGCGCTGAAAGTCGTGGTCGACGGAACCGACCTCAATTTCGACTTCACCGGCACGTCCGATGCGGCGAAGGGTCCGATGAACGTGGCGACGAGCACCGCGAAATCGATGTGCTATGTCGCGCTCAAGCACATCTTCCCCGATGTGCCGGTCAATGGCGGCGCTTTTCGGCCGACGCGTTTTACCATTCCCAAGGGCTGCCTGCTGGCGGCGGAATATCCGAAGCCCGTGGGCGGCACCACAGACGTGACCCAGCGTGTCGTCGATGCGGTGTTCGGCGCGCTGGCGCAGGCGATCCCGGAGAAAGTCCCCGCCGCCGCCTTCGGCACCGCCGGCGTCATGACGTTGTCGGGGAAGCGCCCGGATAGCGATGCGTATTACGTCGCCGTTTATCCCTATCCCGGCGGCTACGGCGGCAGCCATGTCTCGGACGGCCTGGTCAATGGCACGCCACCCGGCTCGATGGCCAAGTTCATGTCGGTCGAGATGTCGGAGCATCGCTATCCCATGCGCTTCGAATACCTGAAAATCCGCGAGGAATCAGCGGGTGCCGGCCTGCATGCCGGCGGCTGTGGCACTGCCTACGGCATTCGCGCCTTGTCGGACTGCGTCGTGTCCATCCTTGGCGACCGCGTCGACCACAGGCCGTTCGGCGTCCAGGGCGGCCAACCGGGCGCCGCCAATTCCGTCGAGTTCGAGGTGGGCGGCAAGACATGGCGGCCGCCCATGCGCAGCAAGATCGAGAAGCTCGCGCTCGCCAACGGCGACATCGTCCATCTCGCCTCGCCGGGTGGCGGCGGTTTTGGCGATCCGCTTCAGCGCGATCCGGCCCTGGTGCAGCATGATCTCGACGAAGGGCTGATCAGCCGCGAAACCGCCGAGAATATCTATGGTGTCACCATCGAGGAGCGACCGAAAGCCAGCGGGGGCCTCCGCTTTTGCGTCAGTGCCTCGGGAAGGCAAAAAGCCGCCGGACGGGACTGATGTGTATTTCCGTCGGGGTGGCTGGCGGGATTCATATGAATACGTGATAATTCCGCGCTTGCCTGCGACGAGCCAAATGAGGTCAAAGGCGATCTCGGCCGTTCATGCCCTTGCCTCGGGAGTTTGCGAATTTGACTGAGAAGGAACCGAGCGGGATCGTACCGATATTCGTGCCCAAGGCCTCGGATATATTGGCCGCGCGCCTACGCGATCTCATTCTTGCGGGTAAGTTCGTAGCGGGCGATATGCTGCCGGCCGAGCGAGAACTGGTCGCGGAATCAGGCCTGAGCCGCGCGTCGGTGCGCGAGGCGCTCCGGGTCCTCGAAGCTGAGAACCTGGTTACGACCCGCCCCGGCCGACTTGGCGGCTCGATGGTGACCCTTCCCGGCCGCAAGTCCGTCGCGCGCTCGGTGGAGCTGTTCATCCGCACCCACGGTATCCGGCTCGAATCGCTACTGGACTGTCGGCTAGCCGTCGAGCCCATGATGGCGAGCCTGGCCGCTGTCAAACGAAGTCCGGAAGAACTGGCTGAGATGGAGCGACTCCACGAAGCCTTTCTCGCCTCGGGCGACGACATCGCCGCCTACAAGCAGATCAATCTCGAATGGCATCTGGCGGTGGCGCGCGCGAGCCAGAACGAACCGCTGATCGCTCTGATGGAAGCGATTTCAGACTCCATCCTGAAGGCGGCAGACTACCAGCAGGTCACCACTGAAGGTATCCGCCACGAAGCTTTTCTCGCCCATACCCGGATTATGAAGGCGATCACTCAGGGTGATGCGGCGCTAGCCTTCAAGAGCATGGAGCGCCACGTCAGCGCCTATAGCAAGGTGGCGCGCGAGCGTCTCCACCGGCAGCAGGTCTCGGCCAATCTCCAACCGGAAAAACGACTTCGGAAAAAGGAGCCTGCCGCGGACTGAGCGTATCGTGAGCTCACGCGGGTTGGTCCGGGAACACGGACAGTTGCGCGCGATGCGCTGAGGTTTGGCCCCCGAGGCCGCAAGGCTCAGCGCATGCCGCCGGCGGATAACCGAGGCGCTTGCCTCACGCGCCCATGTAGGCGGCCTGCAGCGCCGGATCATTGCGCAAGTCGTCGGAACTGCCGGACCGGACAATCCGGCCGTGCTCCACGACATAGGCCCGCTTCGACAGCTCGAGGGCCTCCTCCACATTCTGCTCGACCAGGACGATGGACAGACCTTCGTGGCGCGCCAACGCCTCCACGAGCTCGAACACCTTGCCCACCATCATTGGCGACAGCCCGACAGAAGGCTCGTCGAGCATCAGCAGCTTCGGGCGGCTCATCACCGCCCGCGCAATGGCGCACATCTGGCGCTCGCCGCCGGAGAGATGCCCCGCCAGTTGTTCGCGACGCTCCGCGAGGACCGGGAAAAGGCTGATGACCTCCTCCAGCCTGTCCTTCGCATCCTGCCGGGAACGTCGAGCGAAATAGCCAAGTTCCAGGTTTTCCTGGACGGTCATGAAGGGAAACAGCCGGCCGCCCTCGGGCACCATCACGAGGCCCATGGCGGGCAAGCGGTGCGGTGCGATCGTGGTGATGTCAGTGCCGTCGAAATGGATCGACCCGCGCGTGACCTCGACCAGCCGGGTGATGGCGCCGAGCAACGTGCTCTTTCCGGCGCCATTGGCGCCGACAATGGACACGATCTCGCCGTCGGAAACCGAAAGCGAGATGCCTTCGAGCACGGCCGCCTGATTGTAGCCGGCGTGGAGATCTCGGATTTCCAGGATGGTATTCACCGGCGCGCCTTCCCGATATAAGCCTCGACCACCTGCCGGTCGGACAGCACATCCTCCGGGCTTCCCTGCGCGATTTTCGTACCGAAGTTCAGCACGACCACCTGGTTGGCAAAGGCCCGCACGACTTTCAGATTGTGCTCGATGACCAGGATCGTGAAGCCTTCGCGGTGAAGCCGCTGTACGAGCGTGATGACCTCGTCGACCTCTGTCTGGTTGAGCCCCGCCATCACTTCATCCAGCAGGATGATGGTAGGATCAAGCGCGAGGGCGCGCGCGATCTCGAGCCGCCGACGCTCGCTGAGCGTGAGCAGGCCGGCCCTCACCGAAGCGCGGGCCGACAGGCCGACCATCTCGAGCGCTTCGCTCGCCCGCCGGGCGGCCGCCTGCGCGCCGCGGTTGTGCAGAAAGGCGCCAATGAGCGCGTTTTCAAGCGTTGTAAGCGAGGTCAGCGTCTTGGAGATCTGGAACGTGCGGCCAAAGCCGAGCACCGCGCGCTTCTGCGGCGACGCGGCCGTGATGTCCTCGCCCTTGAAGAGCACCGCGCCCGACGAGACTTTCAGCTGCCCCGTCACAAGGTTGAACAGGGTGGTTTTGCCGGCCCCGTTCGGGCCGATGAGGCTCACGAGATCGCCCTTGGCCATTTCCAACGAGACGTTGTTGACCGCTGTCAGTCCCCCGAAACGCTTGGTGACGCCGTCGATCTTGAGAAGCGGCTCAGCCATGGCGGCGCCTCCGGATTGATTGCCAGGCGGTTTCGGCGGCGCCGACGATGCCGCGCTTCAGGAACAACGAACACAGGATGAGAACCGCTCCCAGCACCACGAGATGGCCTCCCGGGATCGAGCCACCGATCGTCGCCCGCAGGTAAAACTCTACCGGCACGATGAGCAGCGCCCCGACCAGGGGGCCGAAGAGGGTGCCAACGCCGCCTATCAGCGAGATGAGCAGGAAGCGGACGCCGATGTCGGGCAAGGAAAGCAGCGTCGGGGGATCGATGAAGCGCAGATACAAAGCGAAGAACACGCCCCCCATCGCGGTCAGCGCCGCGCTGAGCGCCATGCCCGTCATTTTGACATACAGCACGTCGATACCGCTCGCCTGCGCCGCATCCTGATCGTCGCGGACAGCCTGGAGATAGTATCCAAGCCGGGTTCTGTAGACGAAACCGCTGACGATCAGGCAGAAGATGAGGAACCCGAGCATCAGCAGGGCATAAGAGAAGCGGTTAGTGAATATCATGTTTGAAAACCCTGCCTTGAATGGCAGGGACATGCCACGTGGTCCGCCCGTCAGGCTGTCGAAGTAATTGGCGAGCACGAAGGCGACCTCGCTGACGGCCAAGGTTGCGATGCCGAAGAACTTTCCCTTCAGGCGAAACAGCGGCCAGCAGATCAAGGCGGCCGCGATCGCGGCCGCCAGTGCAGCCGGCACCAGCGCGATCCACGGCGAAAGGCCGAACCGGATGTAGAGGTTGCCGGCGAGATAAGCCCCGATGGCGAAATAGACGCCGTGGGCGAGCGAGAACTGTCCGCCATAGCCGCCGATGATATTCCAGCTTGTCGCCAGCGCCGCGAAGAGAAAGGTGTAGGACAGGATGTTCATGTAGAACGGCTGGCCGGACAACAGCCAGGTGCAGCCCAGCAAGACGATCGCCACCGCCGCGATACGCACCAGTTCCGTATCAAAGGTGGTGAGACCTGTGACGGATTTTGCTTTCAACGCGGATGCCGGCATGGGCAATGTGTCAGTTCTGCTCACGGAGACCTACCTCTTCAGCGCCCATGACACCGAATAGTCCGCTCGGACGGACGATCAGCACGATGATAAACACGAGGAACCAGGCGACATGCTTGAGTTCCGGATTGACGTAGTACCCGGCGAACGCCTCGATCATGCCGATGATGAACCCCCCGGCGAAGGCGCCCCAGACGCTGCCGAGCCCGCCGAGAACAACTACCGCGAAGGCCGCGACAATGAAGTTTCCGCCGATCTGCGGCGACATGGTGTAGATCGGCGCGAGCAGGGTGCCGGCGAGGCCGGCCAGCGCCGCGCCCGTGCCGAAGGTGAGCATGTAGGTCCACTCGACATTGATGCCCATGAGCCGGGCCGAACGGCGATCCTGTGTCACCGCGCGCACGGATTTGCCGAGAAGCGTGTGCTTCAGGAACCAGCTGAGCCCGATGGCGACAACGCAAACGGAAAGCAGGACAATGAGCCGCGAGAGGCTGAGGCTCACCCCGCCAAGGTCGAAATGGACCTGCGACAAGGGCGTCGGCACGGTGTAGCTCATGCCGCGGGTAATCGCCAGGACCATGTTCTGCAGCAACAGCAGCAGGCCGAAGGTGGCGAAGACCTGCATCATCGGTTCGTTCTGCAGCGGTTGCAGGATGAAGCGCTGAACCACCACGCCGAAGAGGAACAGGCTCGGCACCACCACCAGGATGGACACATAGGGATCGACGCCGATCAACAGATACGCGAGATAAGCGCCGTACATGCCCAGCATAACGAATTCGCCCTGGGCGAAATTGACAATGCGGATGACGCCAAAGATGAGATTCAACCCGATACTGACGAGTCCGTAGATACCGCCAAGCAGCAAGCCGACTGTGACGACGTTGATAAAGGCTGACATTATGGGCGCCTCCGCGAGACACGCGCCGACAGAGATGGCAGCGCGTGTCCTACATTATTTTACTTGGAAGAAAGGCCGATGGGCTTGACGCCCGGAACAGCCGCTTCATTCGGATACACGGTGACGACCTTGCCGCCCTGCCACTGGCCCACCGTCGGGAAGGCCAGCCCGTTCTGCATCTTGTCATCGAACTTCACGCCAAAACCCGTCGCATAGGAGCCGAGCGGCTTGTTCAATGCTTTCGCCGCGGCAACGACGGCCTCAGGCTTTGTCCCGCCCGCCGCCTTGATGGCCTCGGCCATTACCTGAAAGCCGACATAGGCGTTGAGGCTCTGGGGCGCGATCGGCTCGCCGCCGAACTTCGCCTTATAGGCGGCGAGATACTCGTCCTTGCCCGGGCCGAATTTCTCCGAAATATCGTAGCGCGGATAGGACACGACGAAAATGCCTTCGAGACCCGCCGGGCCCAGAGCCTCGAGGGTCTCCTTGGTATCGGCGGTACCGTTGAAGATCGTTACCGGCGGCTTGAAGTTCTGGCCTTGCGCGGTGCGCAACAGAAGATTGCTGTCAGGGATGTAGCCGGTGCTCAGCCACACGTCGGGCGCGCCGTCGCGCATGCGCAAGATCACGTCCGTCAGATCGATGGACTTGGCGCTATAGGGCGTCTTGCCGACGACCTTGACACCCGCCTCTTTCAGAAGCTCCGCCTGGCGATCGCCGATCGTGGTGCCATAGACTGAATCCTCATGGGTGATCCAGACCTTCAGATCACCCGGCTTCTTGCCGAGACCGTTGGCGACGAGATCGACCACCGCCTTAGCCGAGAGTTCGGCAAAGGTGCCGGCCGAAGGCCCCGACCGCACGAAGTTCGGCAGGCCGCGCTCGGTGAGGTTGGCGGCAAGCGCATTCGTGTCCCAGTAGAGCTTGTCATACTGCAATGCCGCCTCGCTGCCGGCGGCGGCGACCGCGCTCATGTAGGTGCCGATGAAGACGTCGACGTTGTCGCGGGTCGATAACTGGTCGATCGAGGCGATCGCCTCCTGCGCGTTCGTGGCATTGCCGCGGATGATCTTGATCGGCTTTCCAAGCAATCCGCCATTGGCGTTGATCTTCTCGGCGGCAAGTTCATAGCCGCGTGTGACCTCGTCTCCATAGAGGGCGACCGCTCCGGAGTAAGGATTGATGGCACCAACTTTGAACGCGTCCTGCGCGTGGGCGCTGCCACCGGCGAGGGCCAGACTGCCGGCCGCGGCAAGCAAAAGGCTACGCTTCGTGAACTTGATCATATTCCATCCTCCTCCCGTTTTGCCGGGACGCCCGGATTCTTCGGATCTGTCCCGGCGACTTGATCAACGTTTCCACCTGGTCCGGCGCCTTTCCGCCAAAAGCGCGGCCCTCCGTTATTGGCCTGACAATAATAATTATAAAACGATGATCATTTCAATTCCCTTCCATCACGGAGAGGGCCATCAATCGTGATTAGACGTTAGCAACCGCAATTTTGTCCGTCTGCGCCAATTGCGTCTTTGTCCCATCAGCATATCGCGCCCTGCCATAAGGCAGAGCGCGGCCCGCAACCGGTCAGCGTGCGTCCGGCGCCTTGAAGGCGGGCTTGCGCAGCCCCAGATGCTCCCGCAGCGTGGCGCCGCTATACTCCGTGCGGAAGCGGCCGCGGCGCTGGAGTTCCGGGACCACGAGGTCGACAAACTCGTTCAGGCCCGTGGGAAACACGGGCGGCAGCACATTGAAGCCGTCGGCGGCGCGTCCGTCGAACCAGGCTTCCATCACGTCCGCAACCTGGCCGGGGGAGCCGATGACCACATTATGGCCGCGCGCGACGGCGACGTTGAGGTAAAGCTGCCGGAGGGTCAGGTTGTCCTTGCGCGCCATCCGCAGGATGACCTCAGTCCGTCCCTTCGCGCCGTCGTGATCGGCAAGGTCCGGCAGCGGCTCGTCCAGCGGATAGGCTGAGAGGTCGCGGCCCAGCAGATGCTGAAGCAGGAACATGCCGACCGATGGCTGCACGAGCGATTGCAGGTACTCGTATTTTTCCTTTGCCTCGGCCTCGGTGCGGCCGATCACCGGGAAGATGCCCGGCATGATGACCAGGTCGTCGGGGCTGCGGCCGTGGGCGGCAAGACGCCCCTTCGCGTCGGCGTAGAAAGCCTGGCCTTCCGCGAGGCTTTCAGCAGCCGTGAAAATCACTTCGGCGGTTTGCGCGGCGAGATCGCGCCCGGGGCCTGATGATCCGGCCTGGACAATGACCGGCTGTCCCTGGGGCGATCGCGGCACGTTCAACGGACCTTTCACCGAAAACAACGGGCCGTTGTGATTGAGGAAATGCATCTTCGCCGGATCGAAATAGCGGCCCGTTTCCTTGTTCGCCTCGATGGCGTCGTCTTCCCAGCTGTCCCATAGCCCTTTGACGACCTCAGCGAATTCAGTGGCGCGGACATAGCGGTCCGCGTGCGCCATATGCGGGTTGGCACTGAAATTGGCCGCCTCCGCCTGATTGTGGGAGGTGACGAGGTTCCATCCGACGCGGCCACCGCTGATAAGGTCGAGCGAGGCGAACTTGCGCGCCAGGTGGTAGGGCTCGTTGTAGGTGGTTGTCGCGGTCGCCACGAGCCCGATCCTGTCAGTCACGGCCGCGAGCGCCGCCAGCAATGTCAATGGCTCGAAATAGACCGCGCGCGCGGCGCCGGCCTGCGCGTCCAGGTTCTCCGGGCGGATACCGACGAGATCGGCCAGAAAAAACAGATCAAACTTGCCGCGCTGCGCGGTCTTCGCGAGTTCCACGCACCGCTGATAGTTGAAAGCGCTGTCGGTCTCGCCGTCGGGATGGCGCCAGCCAGCCACATGGTGACCGCCCGGCCAGTAGAACACACCGAGTTTGATCTCATCGCTACGCTTGTCAGCCATTGGTTTCTCCCGGGGCGTCGCGCGTCCGGCGGAAAAATCATCGCCGTGCTTTGTTCTGCGCGCCTGTCAGTTCGGAAATAAGCCACGGCGACTGGAGCACGCAAAGTAAAAATTCATTTTCGCTCCTCATTAATATATAGAGATTTTGAGAATAAGACGCCGCGGGAGAATCGTATGGCGGATGAGGGAGTGAAATCAGCCAGGCGGGTTTTCGAGTTTCTCGAATATTTCGCGGCGGTGCAGCGCAGCGTGTCGGTCGCGGAACTGGCGACGCACTATGGCTATCCCAATTCCAGCGTGTCCTCGATCATGCGCACGATGGTCGGCATGGGGTACCTCAGCTACAACGGCTCGGCGCGCACTTACCTGCCGACGGCGCGCCTGACGTTCCTCGTCGATTGGGTGGCGACCCAGCTCTACGATCAGGAACGGGTGCGTGCGATCATGCAGGATCTGAGCGACGCCACCGGCGAGACGATCCTGCTCGGCGTCCAGAATGGTATTCAGGCGCAATATGTTCAGATCATCGACGCCACCGGGCCGGTGCGGCTTCATGCCGAGCCCGGCAGCTTCCGCGGGCTCGGCACAACGGCGGTCGGGCATATCCTGCTGGCGCGCCACGACGACGCGCAGATCAGCCGGCTGATCCGCCGCATCAACAGCGACACGCCCGATCCCTCAAAGAAACTCGACCCGTCCGCGCTCATCGAGAAGGTGCGCAAGGCGCGTGCGCAGGGCTATGCCCTGTCCATCAGCGGTGTCGTCAAGGGCGCCGGCGCGATCGCGATGCTCCTGCCGGAGAGCCTGGGCGCCACCCCGCTGGCGATCGGCATATCGAGCGTCGAAGCGGTTATCGTCGGAAACGAGCAGGCTTATGTGGACCTCCTCCGCAGAACCATACAGAAGCGGACAGTTGGAGCCGCGAATTGGGGGGAGCAGACATGAACCTGCGGCAGATGGAAGTCTTCCACGCGATCATGCGCGCCGGTTCGGTCACCGGCGCCGCCCGGCTTCTGAACGTGACGCAGCCGGCCGTGAGCGCCGTGCTGCGCCATTGCGAGGACCAGTTGCGCATCAAGCTGTTCGAGCGCACCGGCGGGCGGCTGCAGCCCACGCCCGAAGCGGAAGCCATCTTCCCCGACATCGCCAACATCTTCCAGCGCGTCGAAACCGTCAGCCGCGTCGCCAACGATCTCGCCGGCGGCAGACTTGGCAACATCACGGTTGCGGCCACCTTCGCCATCGCCAATGGCCCCCTGGCCGAAGCCGTTGCCGTCTTCTCCCGCTTCAAACCGTCGGTCCGGTTCTCCGTCCATGCCTTGCCCACCCATCAGGTCATCGATCGCGTGTCCCGTCGCGAAGCCGATTTCGGCCTTGGCTTCGGGCCGATCAGGGATCCCGCGGTCGAGGCGGAGCTGCTGGCGAGCGCCGAGATCGCCTGCATCATGCCGACCGACCATCCGCTGGCGCAGGAAGAGGTCATCACCGTCGAGAAGCTCGCCGGGCATCCGATTATCACCTACGCGCCGCACACCCCGATCGGCGGGCCAGTGGAAACAGCCTTCCGGGACTGCGACGTGGAACTGGTACGCGCCGTGCAGGTCAACTATTCGATGACGGCCTTCGTCCTGGCCGCGCGCGGCGCGGGCATCGCGATGGTCGAGCCTCTGCTGCTCAGCGCAGCCTCCATGCCATCGCTTGTGGCGCGCAGGTTCGAACCAAGGATCACCGTGGAAACCATGCTGATCCATCCCATCGGCCGAGGACAGACGCGGACGATGCGGAGCTTCATCGATACCTTGAAGACCAAGATCTCGGAGACCTATGGCACTGTGCTGCCGGAGCCGATCGACGGCAGCCCATCATCCTGACTTATGAACGAGGCCCGAATTGTGACTGTCAGCCTCGGCGCATGGGGCGTTAGCTATGCCCATCTCACACAGCATGGGCGAACAGATGGAACTGCAAGATCTCGTCAGAAACAATGTCAAAACCCGCATTGCCAAGGATGAAGTCGCGGTATCGATGATCGTGCGGCTCGTACAGAGCATTGAAATCGTGAGCATCGCCAGGGTCAGCGGCTTCGATTCGCTGTACGTGGACCTCGAACATTGTTCGTTCTCTCTCGAAACGACAGCTCAGATCTGCATGGCTTCGCTGCTGGCGGGGGTAACCCCGTTCGTGCGCGTTCCCAGCATCGAGTCGGACTATGTCTCACGCGTGCTCGACAACGGAGCGCTTGGCGTCATAGCACCGCATATCACCTCGGCTCGCGACGCCGAGAAAGTCGTTCGCAATGCCAAATTTCCCCCGCGCGGCGAGCGTTCGGTGACCGTGGGCATCCCGCATCTCGGATTCCAGACCTGGCCCGTCGATGAGGTGCGCAAGGCGCTGAACGACGCGACGACGGTTATCGCCATGATCGAGGACCAGCGCGGCCTCGACAATGCCGAGGAAATCGCTGCGGTCGATGGCGTCGATATCCTGATGATCGGTACCAACGATCTCTGCGCAGACTTTGGAATCGACGGCCAATTCGAACATCAACGCGTGGCGGATGCCTATCGGCGCACCATCGAGGCCTGCGCCAGGCACGGCAAGACCGTCGGGATCGGCGGTCTCGCCAATAAACCGAAGCTGATCGAGCAGTTCGTCGGCCTTGGTGCGCGTTATGTCTCCTCGGGCGCCGACCTGTCTTTCCTGCTGGCCGGTGCCAAGGATCGCGCCGCCGCGATACGCGCCTTTCAGAACAAGCCGCGCTGATCGTCTGACGGCATTATTCGCCGGCAAACAAAAAGCCGCCGCGAGCACCGCGGCGGCCCTGTCACGACAGCGGAATGTCGCGGGACCTCACGCCCCCTTGCGGGCTATGGCCTCCTGATGCGCCGGATCGATCAGGGGAAAGACTGTGAATGCGGCGGGCACGCAGTCCGACCATTCCGTCATCAGGCGATGCAACGTCTCGTGGCTCTCGACGTCGAAAACGACGATTGCGCCGCGGCCCGTCTTCACATAGACGGCCTTGACGATGCCCGCCTCCTTTTGGCGATCCAGCCAGTCCCAGAACGTCGTCTGGATTCCGCGCACCTGGGAGGGGCGGGCCGGCTGCGGATCACTGATGACCATGAACTGCATGATGTCGTTCCTTGTTGAAGCGTTGCTTGCGCGCGAGGCAGGCCTGCCTCGCGATGAGGGCCGAATACAGATCGAATGCCTGCCGGCCGCCCTCACAGACCGCCCGTGGATCGCCACGACGGGTGCTAGGAACGCAGCCCGGCGTTGATCTGGATGGTGCGCGAGCGCGTGAAGTGGTTGAGCATGGATTGGAGCGTATATTCCTTGCCGAGCCCGCTGACCTTCAGCCCGCCATAGGAGACATTGGCGCGGGGGCCCGCATACTGGTTGACCTGCACGAGACCGGCCTCGATACGTGCCGCGAACTGCATCGCAGTGCCGAGATCCCGCGTCCACATCGCGGCAGCCAGGCCAAAGACGCTGTCATTGGCAATGCGAATCGCATCCTCGAAGTCGGTGAACCGCACGGCCACCGCCACGGGCCCGAAGATCTCCTCCTGACAGAGCGGCGCGTCATGCGGCACGTTGTCGATCAGGGTCGGCCGCATGAAGAGGCGACCCGGCATCGACGAATCGGCCTCGGGCGACCCACCGCAAAGAACGCGGGCGCCGGGGATATCCTTGACGCTGCTCACGAACGACTGGATGCGATCCATCTGCTTCTGAGAGATGATCGTTCCGACCTCGGTGTTCTCGTCGAAGGGGTTCCCGACAACCAGCGCATTCATCAGCTTGACTGCACCTTCGACGACCTCGTCGTAGATGCTCTCCTGGATCAGGATGCGCGAGCCCGCGATGCAGGACTGGCCCTGCCGCATGAAGCGCATGCCGGCCACGACGCCTGGAATGGCCAACGCGAGATCGGCATCCGCCATCACGATATTGGGGTTCTTGCCACCGAGCTCAAGCGTGACCGGGATGAGCTTGTCGGCAACATATTGCGAGATGAGCTTGCCGACGTTGACCGAGCCGGTGAAGGTCGCCTTGCGCACGGCCGGATGCTGCACCAGCGGCTTGCCGACTTCCTCGCCGACGCCGGAGATCATGTTGATCGCGCCCGGAGGCAGGAAGGACTGGATGATCTCCGCGCAGCGCAACACGGCGAGCGGGGCGGTTTCCGCGCTCTTGACCACGATGGTGTTGCCCGCCACGAGAGCCGGCGCGATCTTGGCGCTCAACGTGAAGACCGGACCGTTCCACGGGATAACCGCCGCGATCACGCCGATCGGCTCGCAGGTCGTGTAGTGCAGAACGCCCTGCGCATCGGGAACCGTCTCGCCCTTGAGCTCGCCGGAGACCCCGGCGAACATGCGTAGCATATCGACCGCGGTGGCCATGTCGCCGCGGGATTGCGAAGCGATCGGGTGGCCGGTTTCGAGCGTCTGCAGCTGTGACAGCGTCTCAAGTTCCGCCTCGATCCGGTCCGCGGCCTGGGCGATCAGCCTGCCGCGCTCGCGGGCAGGAATGCGCGACCACACGGGAAAGGCCTTCGCTGCAGCTTCCACGGCGCGCGCGGCATCGGCAGCGCCGCAGCGCGGCACGGTCGCGATCACCTCCATCGTCGGGGGGTGGATGACGTCGATCGTCGCATCCGTCTCAGCGGCGACGAGGCTTCCACCAACAAGAACCTTGTTGGACAAGCGCTTTGCTTCCGCCCGCGCCGCAGCGGAGTCGATCAGTCTCTTCTGAGTGCCGGACATGGGCCTCCCTTTTTGATCTTGTTGACTCGAGCGGTCGAAAGGTAAGCCAGCCAGAGCAGGCGACCAAATCAGCAAAGCGAACGATGCCATAAGCCCAGGTGAATGAGAGACGAAGCTGCGCCCTGCTCCATAAAGACGGCTTATAGGACACCGGTAATCCGCGATTTGCCTCGACGGCGCTGGATGCTGTTTGTCGAATCAAGCCGATATCTTTCGAAGATTCGGCGGATTGGGGAAGAAACATGGACGTTTTTGACTATGTGATCATAGGTGGCGGCTCGGCTGGCTGTGTCATCGCCAACAGGCTGGTGACGGCCGGCGCCTCGGTCTGCGTCCTCGAAGCCGGACCTGTCGACAGCAATTTTTTCATCCATATGCCGGTTGGCTTCGTAAAAACGCTCTTCAACCCTTCTCTGATCTGGCAATTCTACAGCGAACCATCGGAGGGGAGCGGCGGCCGGAAACTATACGCGCCGCAGGGCAAGACGCTGGGCGGATCGAGCTCCGTCAATGGCATGGTCTATGTGCGCGGACAGGCGAACGACTACAACGCCTGGGCGCAGAGCGGCAATCGCGGCTGGGGCTATGCGGACGTGCTTCCCTATTTCCGACGGATCGAAAGCCGCATGGCGCCTCACGATCCGAACTACCGCGGCAGCAAGGGGCTGCTGCCCGTCACCGATCCCGACTGGAGACATCCCCTATGCGAGGCTTTCATCGCCGGCGCGCAGTCGATCGGGCTGCCGCGCAATGCCGACTATAACGGCGCCACCCAGGAAGGCACGGGTTACTACCAGCGCACGATAGCCGGCGCCCGCAGGATCAGCGCGGCCCGCGCCTATCTCTATCCGGTCATGAAGAAGCCGAATATCCGGGTTCTGACCGATGCCCAGGCCTCCTCCCTCATCCTCGACGGCAAGCGTGTTGTCGGCGTCAGCTACAGACGCGGCGGCGTTGCGTCGGAAGTGCGCGCGCGCCGTGAAGTCATCGTCAGTGCCGGCGCCATTAACACGCCGCGTCTGCTGCAACTGTCTGGCATCGGCAACCCGGATGTCTTGACCCGCGCGGGCGTTACTGTCCGCCACGCGCTCAATGGCGTCGGCGAAAACCTCTCGGATCACTACAGTCCCCGTCTTGTCGCCAGCGTGAAGAACATCGGCACCATCAACGGCCTCGTGAAGGGCCCGCGCCTGATGTCCGAGTTCCTGCGCTGGAGCCTGCGCAAGCCGAGCGTTTTGGCCCTCAGCGCGGCGGTCTGCTACGCTTTTGGCCGCTCAGATCCGGCGCTCGACGCGCCGGACTACACCATCATCTTCACGCCCGCGAGCTACAAGGACGGGCAGCTCGGCGTGCTCGACGACTATCCCGGAATCACGGCCGGCGCCTGGCAGATGCGTCCGGAAAGCACCGGCTATGTCCACATCACGTCGGCCGACGTCAACACGGCGCCGACGATCCAGCCGAACTATCTCGCCGCCGAAAAAGACCGCCGGGTCCTGCTGCACGCCATTCGCTCCGCGCGCCGCATCCTCCAGAGCCAGCCGATGGCCGCCTATTACGACGCGGAGCGGCTACCGGGCGCCTCGCTGCAGACCGATGACGAACTGCTCGACTTCGCGCGCCGCTACGGATCGAGCACCTATCACCTCGCCGGGAGCTGCCGCATGGGGCCGAGCACCGCACGCAACACGGTGGTAAACGACCAGTTGCGCGTCCACGGCCTGGAGAACCTGCGGATCGCCGATTCCTCGGTCATTCCCGCGATGGTCTCCGCCAATACCTACGCCACCGCCCTGCTGATCGGGGAAAAGGCGGCGGACTTCATACTGGGTCGCGAGGCGCTCGCCGACGCTGCCTGACATTCCGATCGCGGAATGGACCTGATCCCCACGGAAGGACAAGACGATGGATGGCACCAAGCCTGCGGAGAAGCTTTTCATCCGGGCAGAAGATCTGACCCTCGTTTCGGCCCAACTGCTCGAAAAGAGCGGCCTGTCGCCAGCCGACGCTGAGCTGGTAGCCCGCTGTCTGGTGGAGGCCGATCTGCGTGGCGTCGAGACACACGGTGTCGTGCGGCTCGTGCACTATATCAAGCGGATCCACCTTGGCCTCATCAATCCCGTGCCGGCGATCCGCGTCACCAAGGTGACGCCGGTTGCCGCCTCGGTGGACGGTGACGACGGCTTCGGCTTCGTCGTCGCTGAGCGGGCGATGCGCGAGGCGATCGAGATGGCCTCGCAATACGGCGTAGGCCTCGCCTCGGTCCATCGGAGCAGCCACTTCGGCATGGCGGCGAGCTATGTCCTGCAGGCCGTGCGCGCCGGCTACATGTCGCTGGTCTTCACCAATGCTTCCGCGTCCATGCCGCCTTGGGGCGGCCGCGACCCCGTGCTAGGCACGAGCCCCTTCGCCGCCGGCGCCCCTGGCGGGAAGCTGCCGCCCTTCGTGCTCGACATGGCGGTCGCCGTCGCCGCCCGGGGCAAGGTGCGCCTGGCCGCCAAGCGGGGCCAGAGCGTTCCCGAAGGCTGGGGCCTCGACAAGGATGGTCGCGCCACCACCGATCCGCAGGCGATCCTCGACGGCGGCGTGGTCCTGCCCGTCGGCGGTCCGAAGGGTTCAGCGATCGCCATGATGATGGATATCTTCTCGGGCGTGTTCTCCGGCTCGGCCTTTGCCGGCGAGGTGACCAACCATACCGAGGAATTCACAAAGCCCCAAAATGTCGGGCATTTCATCATGGCCATCAAACCGGACCTGTTCCTGCCGATGACGGAATTCGCCGAGCGCATGGACTTCCTCACCAACCGGGTGAAGTCGTCGGCGCTCGCCGACGGCTTCTCCGAGATTCTGGTCTCAGGCGAGCCGGAAGCCCGATTGGAGACGAAGCGCCGGGCAGAAGGCATTGCCCTGCCCAAGGCAGAGCTCGATGCAATTCGCATCGCGGCGGAGGGACACGGCCTTCCCTTCCCGACGCTGTCCACACACGCCTTTGCATCCTAAGGAACGCCCACCATGGCCTTGACCCCAGCGAATCGCGATTTCGCGCTCGTCGACACGCATGCCCATATCTTTCGCGCCGACCTCCCGATGGCGCCAGGCGGGCTGCATCTGCCGACGCATGACTTCGAGACGGCCGACTATCTGGCGATCCTCGATGCCCATGGCGTCGAAAACGCCGTCATTGCCGCGCCGAGCTTCCTCGGCACCTATAACGACTACATGATCAAGGCGCTGAAGCGCGAGCCGCGCCTGCGCGGCACGGTCATCGTCGAGCCCGGGATCGATCCCTACATCCTCAAGGCGATGGACGACGACGGCGTGGTCGGCGTCCGCCTGTCCTTCCGGGCGCGCAAGCAACTGCCCGATGTGGCGGGCGCGGAGTTCCAGCGGCTGCTCTGGCGGCTCGCCGACCTCGACTGGCATGTGCATCTGCATATCGAGGGCCAGCGCCTGCCGGAGGTATTGCCAGTCCTGACACGATCCCCCGTCAAGCTGGTGGTCGATCATTTCGGTCGGCCCGACCCCGAAACCGGCGCCGAGAGCGAAGGCTTCCAAGCTTATCTGCGTGCGTTCGATTCCGGCCGCACGTGGGGCAAGCTCTCCGGCGGGTTCCGCATTGTCTGTGATCCCCAGCCGCTTGCGGACCGGCTCATGGCCGTGGCGGGCCCAGAGCGCCTGGTTTGGGGCAGTGACTGCCCGTTTACGGACTTTGAGAAGACGGTGACCTACCAGTCCACCATCGACTCACTGGTCCGGTGGGTGCCTTCACGCGATGATCGGAACACCATCGCTCAGACGTCGCTTAAACTATACAAATTCAAGTAAAAAAAGGGTCTTGCACTGGAAGTTCATTCGTCAGACGTGGACTAACAGGCCATGGCATTGAAGCTATAGCGAGGCCGATATCAATCACGACCACGTCTTGACGGCTCGGAACATCGCGGCGCGGCGGTTGTTAGCTCTATGCTCCCGACGTTTTCAGCCTGAGCGCCCGGGAGCAGCCCCGATCGGGCAGCTTCCCCAAGCGGGTCGGGGTGCCTAGGCCTCATACATCTCGCAGACTTTCAGCGGATAAGGATGCACAGCCCCGCGCTCCTGCCGGTGTCGGTTTGGGCCGGGGCTTTGCTTTTGCCAGGTGGATCCGCTTGGGTCGCCTTTGGGCTCTCAGCGGCTTCGCGCACGCGGGCGAGACAAACCTGCATGCTCTCCAGGATCGCCTCCGCCGTGGCAGTGGGCTGGCCACTGGCCCGCAATTCCCTGATGAACTCGCGTTGCCGGGCGCATCGCGCTTCGGCTTCTTTTACGTGCTCTGCGGACACTGTGATCGAAGCGACCTTCGGTGTGGACATGTCTTCCTCCGCCTAGACAAAGAAGCAGCCAAAACCGATCCAAGTTCCGATGCATCATAATATCGTATCACTGGGCTACCGCAGTAGTGATCAGCTAGAGGAGCACAACTTTACAGCCTTTTTTTGTTGGGCTAGCGGAAAGTGCTCATCCGTCGATTGCTGATTCTTGAGGCGACAGATGCTTGCGCCTCCCGTACAGGCAGGCTTGCAGAGCGAGAATTCCTCACTATCATTGTTCGGCTGAGATCCGGCGTAGACAATGGAGCGAGATGTGCTCTTGACACGCCGCTCGTTCAATACTCATCCCGGCTCCAGCCGGAATGAAGAATTGGTCAGATGATGCCAGCGGAAGCCCAGCATTGAGAGCGCCCCCCGTGGGGGCGCATCTCTGCTTTAGCGCCAAGACCTATTTAGCGCCAAGACCTATTAGCGCCAAGACCTACGACTATTCTCGTCAGCCCTACCCCGGCACATCCAGCCAATGACGGCGCCGAACATCCCGGCCACGAGTATGCTACTCAGCGGGCTTGACCCCACTTGGCGTCCCAAGGCCTGAACGCCATCCTCATAATAGGCTTGGCCGGCGTCCACCGTCTGGCGCGTTACGTCTTTCGCGGTGCTGGCCGCCTGGTCCTTCAAGTCTACCACCTTGTCGCGTCCAGAATTCCACGTCTCTTTAGCAGCGTCCTTAGCCTTGTCAGCCATGTCCTGCGCTGCGCCCTTGATTTGTTCACTATCCATGCGAACCTCCGTTTGACTCCATGCAGGTCAACGCCCGAAAAATCACTTCGTTCACAGCGGCGTCAAAAAAGACACCCTCGCAGAGACGCCGTCATCGATCACAACGTCAGGGAATTCATCGCCCCAGACCGACGTTTTGTTCTTCCCGGTTCCGTCACATGACGTTGGATATCGGGGGCCGCCGCGCGAGATGCCAACTGCGCGCATGACACGCGTTGGAAAATTGTTATACAAATTACTCCATACGCGAATGATGGTGCCGATGACCAAGGCTTCAGCCTCCCAACAACCGACCTACCAGTTTCTCAATCCGAAACGCGAGTCGCTTCCCGAAGCCATTGCCAATGTGGTCGCCGAAGCCATCGCCAGCGGCCAACTCGCGCCCGGTGCACGCATCGTCGAGACCGCGTTGACCACCAGCCTCAACGTGAGCCGCGTGCCGGTGCGCGAAGCGCTCAAGGTCCTGCATACCCAAGGGATTATCGAGGGTGGGAGCCATCGCGGCTTTCGCGTCGCGACCTTTTCGCCGAAAATGGTGCAGAGCGTCCAGGAAGCACGCATCGATCTGGAAACGCTTCTCCTGCGCGACGCGGTGGCAAACTGGCAGTCAGGGGCCGCGGATGTGAAGGAACTCGATGCTGTGATCGCGCGCATGCGCACGGCCGCCCGTGCCGGGGACTTCGAGGAGATGCTGCGCGCCGATCTCGCATTTCACCGGGTGATCTGCGATGCGGCGCAAAATCCCATCTTCGCGACCCTGTGGACGGCCATCGCCCGCCATGTCCTCATCATTCTCAATCTCGCCCGTTTTCGGGATACGGACCTGTCCGTCGTCGTGCGCCGTCATATCGCGCTGAAGGACCAGATCATCATGCAGATCGCCCAGCGCGGCTCGGTCGCGGACCTGCGTACGATCCTCGAGGCTCATTTCCTGGCCGAGCGCGCCTCGGTGATCGGCGAGCCCGCGGCGGGGAAAGTCAAGCCGCGAGCCAGCCGCCGTCCACCATCAGGCAAGACCCGGTCGTAAACGAGGCTTCGTCACTCGCGAGGAAGAGGGCCGCCCGTGCCACCTCGTCCGGGCTGCCGAGACGGCCGAGTGGATGGCGTGCCGCCGAGGCGGCACGCGCTGCCGCCGCGTCCGGCGATCGCTCGAAAGCGCGGGCGAGCAGCGGAGTGTCGATGGCGCCGGGCACCACCACATTGACGCGGATGTTCTCCGCCGCGTGGTCCAGAGCCATACTGCGCGCCAGGCTGACGATCGCACCCTTGCTCGCGAGATAAGCCGCGTTGGCCCGGCCTCCCGCGAATGCCAGTTGCGAGCCGACCAGAACGATCGCCCCGCCGCCGCGCGACCGCATGGCGTGAATGGCAGCCCGGCTCCACAGGAACGATCCGGTGAGGTTGGTGCGCAGAACCGCATCCCAGGCATCGACCGAGCTGTCCGCGACCGACTGGCCGGTCGACCAGCCGGCCGCCGCAAGCAGGACATCGAAGCCGCCGAAGCGCTGGCGCGCTGCTTCGGCGTGGGCGTCCACAGTCATCACGTCACCCACGTCGCCGGCAAGGGCAAGCGCCACGCTCCCGGCTGCCTCGACCATCGCCGTGGCCTGCACCAAAGCCGCTTCATCCCGATCGACAAGGACGAGCGTCGCCCCCTCCTGTGCGAAGAGAACGGCGCTGGCCAAGCCGATGCCGGACGCAGCCCCGGTCACAGCCACGACCTTGTCCCTCAGCCGCCCAGGCCTGTCGACCACCATCTGATGTCACTTTCCCGTTGCGAATGATGTTAGTTTGTTAGACATTTTACGAAACATGTTGCGCAGCACAAGAGGCCGTGCACACAATACGGCGACAGGCGCCTGCTGATCTGGAGATCTTGTCCGGCAGCGGTGTGGTGCGCGACCGATCAACCCGTCACACAAGATCCCGGAGTTCGCCGAACGTGGAGCCAGTCTTGTCCGTCCGCGATCTCCGTGTGGAATTCGCCACCCGGCGAGGAACCGTTCGCGCACTCGACGACGTCTCCTTCGCAATCGACAAGGCAGAGGTGCTGGGCGTGGTCGGTGAATCCGGGGCGGGGAAATCCGTAACGGGCGCCGCCGTCATGGGGCTGGTCGCGCCCCCCGGACGCATCACGGCCGGCGAAATAAGTCTGGGAGGTCTCAGGATCGACGGCTTCGACGAACGCGGCATGCGCGCCATTCGCGGCAAGCGCATCGGCATGATTTTCCAGGATCCGCTAACGAGCCTCAATCCTCTGATCCGCATTGGCGACCAACTGGTCGAGACCATGCTGACCCATCTCAACCTCAGCGCGCGCCAAGCTCGGCTCGCGGCCATCGACCTCCTCGCCGAAACCGGCATTCCAAGCCCTGCGACACGCATCGACAGCTATCCGCACGAATTTTCGGGTGGCATGCGCCAGCGCGTGGTGATTGCGCTGGCCCTGTGCGGCGAGCCCGATCTCGTCATCGCGGATGAACCGACCACGGCGCTCGACGTGTCCGTCCAGGCGCAGATCATCGCCCTCATCAAACGTCTTTGCAAGGAGCGCCGTACGGCCGTCATGCTGATCACCCACGACATGGGTGTGATCGCCGAAGCAGCCGATCGCGTCGCCGTCATGTATGCGGGACGGGTCGTCGAGGTCGGCCCGGTGGACGACATCGTGCGGCGGCCGCGCCACCCCTATACCCAGGGCTTGATGAGCGCGATCCCGCCGCTTGATCATCGGCCCGACCGGCTGGTGCAGATTCCAGGCAGCATGCCGCGGCTGACGGCGATCCCGTCGGGCTGTGCCTTTCATCCACGCTGCCCGCAGGCTTTCGCGCTCTGCCGTGTCGAGGAGCCGCCGGGGCGCCGCGCCGGCACGAGTTTTGCTGCTTGCCATCTCTATTCGCCGGCGGCAGGACGGGTTTCGTGAGCACGGTTGACCTTGTGATCGTATCGGACCTGAAGAAGGAGTTTCGCGCCCGCGGGAACCTCATCTCCAGGCTGCGACGGCGCAGCCGGCCTCCGGTGCTGGCGGTGGACGGCGTGTCCTTCACCGTCGAGCGCGGCAAGACCTTTGCGCTCGTCGGCGAATCGGGATCCGGCAAATCGACGATCGCCCGCATGGTGGTGGGCCTGATGGCGCCGACCTCAGGCGAAATCGCCATCGACGGCGTGTCCATGACGGCGCCGTCGGCGGCTGCCGCCCGCCTTGCCTTGCGACGGCGCATCCAGATGGTCTTCCAGGATCCCTATGCCAGCCTCAACCCGCGCTGGCGGGTCGGCGAGATCATCGCCGAGCCGATTACCGCTTTCGGGCTGTGTGCGCCCGGAGCCGACACCCGGGCGCGGGTCGGGGAACTCCTCGGCCTGGTGGGGCTGCATGCGGATGACGGGCTGAAGTTTCCGCATGAGTTTTCAGGCGGCCAGCGCCAGCGCATCGCCATTGCGCGCGCGATCGCCTCCGATCCCGCTTTCATCGTCTGCGACGAGCCGACCTCGGCGCTCGACGTGTCCGTCCAGGCCCAGATTCTCAACCTCATGCGCGATTTGCAGGACCGGCTTGGCCTGACATACCTGTTCATCAGCCACAACCTGGCCGTGGTGCGCTTCATGGCCGACCGCATCGGCGTGCTCAGCCGCGGCAAGCTCGTGGAAGCCGCGCCCAGCGCGGAGCTGTTTGCAGATCCTCAGCACCCCTATACGCGGCAGCTTCTGGCCGCTGCGCCGGATATCGGCGCGGCCTCGTCAACCCTGGCGCTCCCCCACGGCGCCCTCTCACCAGCGGAGATCCGAGGTGGCAGAGCCCTTTGACTGCATGATCCGCGGCGGCCGTGTGGTCACCGCCTCGGGAACGTTCGACGCCGATGTCGCCATCTCCGGAGAGGCGATCGCCGCCATCGGCCGTGGCCTCGGCGAGGCGAGGCGGGTGATCGATGCGACCGACAAGCTGGTTCTACCGGGCGGGGTAGATCCCCATTGCCATATCGAGCAGATGACGGCGGCCGGTGTGGTCAATGCCGACACCTTTGCCACGGCGACGACCAGCGCGTTATTCGGTGGCACCACGACGGTCATTCCCTTCGCCGCGCAGCATGTTGGCGCCAGCCTGAAAGGCACGGTCGCTGACTACCACAGGTTGGCGGAAAAAGGCGCAGTGGTCGATTATGCCCTGCACATGATTCTCGCCGATCCGACGCCGGAGGTGATTGCCGAGGAGTTACCGGCGCTGGTCGCGGCCGGCCACAGCTCGATCAAGCTGTTCATGACCTACGATCGCCTGAAGGTTGACGACGAGCGCTTCCTCGACGTGTTGCTCGCCGCGCGCAAGGCCGGCGCTTTGGTCTGCGTCCATGCCGAGAACCATGGCATGATTGCCTGGATGGGCAAGCGGCTCGTCGAACGCGGCTATATCAAGCCGAAATATCATGCGATGGCCCATCCGCGCCTCGCCGAGGTCGAGGCGTTCGGACGCCTCATCGCCATGGCGCGGCTCGTCGACCAGCCGGTGATGATCTTCCACGTCTCGACGGCGGAAGGGGCCGCCGTGATCCGCCAGGCGCGCGGTGAAGGCACCAAGATCTTCGCCGAGACCTGCCCGCACTATCTGCTGCTCGATGCAAGCGCGCTCGACAAGCCGGGGACGGAGGGAGCGAAATGGATGTGCAGCCCGCCGATGCGGACGCAAGGCGACAGCGAGGCGCTGTGGCAGGCGATCAGGCTGGGCGACCTCCAGGTGGTGTCCTCCGATCACGCGCCGTTCCGTCATGACGAGACGGGGAAGCTGAAGGCCGGCCCGGGCGCCAATTTCAAGCAAATGGCGAACGGCATGCCCGGCCTGGAGAACCGCCTGCCGATCCTGTTCGACGCCATGGTTTCGCAAGGCCGTTTCACGCTCGAGAAATTCGTGGAGGTTACCGCCACCGCCCCGGCGCGGATCTACAATCTCCATCCGCGCAAGGGCTCCATCCAGCCGGGCGCGGATGCCGATATCGCCATTTGGGATCCCGAGCGCGCGGTCACCTTGGCCGATGCCGACGTGCATGATGCCACCGGCTATACGCCCTACCCCGGCCGCGTCGTGCGCGGATGGCCGGAAACCGTGCTGGTGCGTGGCACGGTGGCCGTGGCCGGGGACAAGCTGCAGATCGCGCCGGGTTTCGGCCGGTTCCTGCCGCGATCCGGCGGCGAGGCGGCCCGACCGACCGGGCGGCTCGAGGCAGAGCTCGATCCTGCCCGCAATTTCGGCGCGGAACTGTTGTGAGCGGCGACCTCGAGGCCGATGTCGTCATCGTCGGGGCGGGGCCGACGGGCGCCGCCGCTGCCTGGCGAGTGGCCGCAGCCGGACTGTCCGTCGTCTGTCTGGAACGGGGCCACTGGTTCGACTACGCCGCCCTTGGCCAAGGGGAGCCGGGCTATGGGCGCAGGCGTCGCGCCGCCTTCAATGACAACCCCAATCTTCGCCGACACTGCGACGACTATCCCGTCGACGATAGCGACAGCCCGATCAAACCGATGATCGGCAATGCCGTCGGCGGCTCATCCATCTATTGGGCAGCGCATGTGCCCCGGTATCGCCCCGAGGATTTCTGCGTGCGCAGCCTCGACGATGTCGGCGACGACTGGCCGATCACCTATGAGGACATCGCGCCCTACTACGACCTCAACGAGGCGGAAATCGGCCTGGCATCCTT
>NZ_JAHBYN010000004.1 GCF_019635935.1 Parvibaculum sp.
GTCCGCATCGGCGGGCTGCACATCCATTTCGCTCCCTCCGTCCCCGGCTTGTCGAGCGCGCTTGCATCGAGCAGCAGATAGTGCGGGCAGGTCTCGGCGAAGATCTTGGTGCCTTCACCGCGCGCCTGGCGGATCACGGCGGCCCCTTCCGCCGTCGAGACGTGGAAGA
The DNA here is from genome assembly GCF_019635935.1 of Parvibaculum sp. Taxonomy (NCBI): domain Bacteria; kingdom Pseudomonadati; phylum Pseudomonadota; class Alphaproteobacteria; order Hyphomicrobiales; family Parvibaculaceae; genus Parvibaculum; species Parvibaculum sp. Next base: position 170 of record NZ_JAHBYN010000004.1, read on the forward strand.
TCATCACCGGCTGGTCGACGAGCCGCGCCATGGCGATGAGGCGTCCGAACGCCTCGACCTCGGCGAGGCGCGGATGGGCCATCGCATGATATTTCGGCTTGATATAGCCGCGTTCGACGAGCCGCTTGCCCATCCAGGCAATCATGCCATGGTTCTCGGCATGGACGCAGACCAAAGCGCCGGCCTTGCGCGCGGCGAGCAACACGTCGAGGAAGCGCTCGTCGTCAACCTTCAGGCGATCGTAGGTCATGAACAGCTTGATCGAGCTGTGGCCGGCCGCGACCAGCGCCGGTAACTCCTCGGCAATCACCTCCGGCGTCGGATCGGCGAGAATCATGTGCAGGGCATAATCGACCACTGCGCCTTTTTCCGCCAACCTGTGGTAGTCAGCGACCGTGCCTTTCAGGCTGGCGCCAACATGCTGCGCGGCGAAGGGAATGACCGTCGTGGTGCCACCGAATAACGCGCTGGTCGTCGCCGTGGCAAAGGTGTCGGCATTGACCACACCGGCCGCCGTCATCTGCTCGATATGGCAATGGGGATCTACCCCGCCCGGTAGAACCAGCTTGTCGGTCGCATCGATCACCCGCCTCGCCTCGCCGAGGCCACGGCCGATGGCGGCGATCGCCTCTCCGGAGATGGCGACATCGGCGTCGAACGTTCCCGAGGCGGTGACCACACGGCCGCCGCGGATCATGCAGTCAAAGGGCTCTGCCACCTCGGATCTCCGCTGGTGAGAGGGCGCCGTGGGGGAGCGCCAGGGTTGACGAGGCCGCGCCGATATCCGGCGCAGCGGCCAGAAGCTGCCGCGTATAGGGGTGCTGAGGATCTGCAAACAGCTCCGCGCTGGGCGCGGCTTCCACGAGCTTGCCGCGGCTGAGCACGCCGATGCGGTCGGCCATGAAGCGCACCACGGCCAGGTTGTGGCTGATGAACAGGTATGTCAGGCCAAGCCGGTCCTGCAAATCGCGCATGAGGTTGAGAATCTGGGCCTGGACGGACACGTCGAGCGCCGAGGTCGGCTCGTCGCAGACGATGAAAGCGGGATCGGAGGCGATCGCGCGCGCAATGGCGATGCGCTGGCGCTGGCCGCCTGAAAACTCATGCGGAAACTTCAGCCCGTCATCCGCATGCAGCCCCACCAGGCCGAGGAGTTCCCCGACCCGCGCCCGGGTGTCGGCTCCGGGCGCACACAGCCCGAAAGCGGTAATCGGCTCGGCGATGATCTCGCCGACCCGCCAGCGCGGGTTGAGGCTGGCATAGGGATCCTGGAAGACCATCTGGATGCGCCGTCGCAAGGCAAGGCGGGCGGCAGCCGCCGACGGCGCCGTCATGGACACGCCGTCGATGGCGATTTCGCCTGAGGTCGGCGCCATCAGGCCCACCACCATGCGGGCGATCGTCGATTTGCCGGATCCCGATTCGCCGACGAGCGCAAAGGTCTTGCCGCGCTCGACGGTGAAGGACACGCCGTCCACCGCCAGCACCGGAGGCCGGCTGCGCCGTCGCAGCCTGGAGATGAGGTTCCCGCGGGCGCGAAACTCCTTCTTCAGGTCCGATACGATCACAAGGTCAACCGTGCTCACGAAACCCGTCCTGCCGCCGGCGAATAGAGATGGCAAGCAGCAAAACTCGTGCCGGCGCGGCGCCCCGGCGGCTCCTCGACACGGCAGAGCGCGAAAGCCTGCGGGCAGCGTGGATGAAAGGCACAGCCCGACGGGATCGCCGTCAGCCGCGGCATGCTGCCTGGAATCTGCACCAGCCGGTCGGGCCGATGATCAAGCGGCGGGATCGCGCTCATCAAGCCCTGGGTATAGGGGTGGCGCGGCCGCCGCACGATGTCGTCCACCGGGCCGACCTCGACGACCCGTCCCGCATACATGACGGCGACGCGATCGGCTGCTTCGGCGATCACACCCATGTCGTGGGTGATCAGCATGACGGCCGTACGGCGCTCCTTGCAAAGACGTTTGATGAGGGCGATGATCTGCGCCTGGACGGACACGTCGAGCGCCGTGGTCGGTTCATCCGCGATGACGAGATCGGGCTCGCCGCACAGGGCCAGCGCAATCACCACGCGCTGGCGCATGCCACCCGAAAATTCGTGCGGATAGCTGTCGATGCGTGTCGCAGGGCTTGGAATGCCGGTTTCGGCGAGGAGGTCGATGGCCGCGAGCCGAGCTTGGCGCGCGCTGAGGTTGAGATGGGTCAGCATGGTCTCGACCAGTTGGTCGCCAATGCGGATCAGAGGATTGAGGCTCGTTAGCGGATCCTGGAAAATCATGCCGATGCGCTTGCCGCGAATGGCGCGCATGCCGCGTTCGTCGAAGCCGTCGATCCTGAGACCTCCCAGACTTATTTCGCCGGCCGTGATGCGTCCGGGGGGCGCGACCAGCCCCATGACGGCGGCGCCCGTTACGGATTTCCCCGCCCCGGATTCACCGACCACGCCCAGCACCTCTGCCTTGTCGATTGCGAAGGAGACGTCGTCGAGTGCGCGAACGGTTCCTCGCCGGGTGGCGAATTCCACACGGAGATCGCGGACGGACAAGACTGGCTCCACGTTCGGCGAACTCCGGGATCTTGTGTGACGGGTTGATCGGTCGCGCACCACACCGCTGCCGGACAAGATCTCCAGATCAGCAGGCGCCTGTCGCCGTATTGTGTGCACGGCCTCTTGTGCTGCGCAACATGTTTCGTAAAATGTCTAACAAACTAACATCATTCGCAACGGGAAAGTGACATCAGATGGTGGTCGACAGGCCTGGGCGGCTGAGGGACAAGGTCGTGGCTGTGACCGGGGCTGCGTCCGGCATCGGCTTGGCCAGCGCCGTTCTCTTCGCACAGGAGGGGGCGACGCTCGTCCTTGTCGATCGGGATGAAGCGGCTTTGGTGCAGGCCACGGCGATGGTCGAGGCAGCCGGGAGCGTGGCGCTTGCCCTTGCCGGCGACGTGGGTGACGTGATGACTGTGGACGCCCACGCCGAAGCAGCGCGCCAGCGCTTCGGCGGCTTCGATGTCCTGCTTGCGGCGGCCGGCTGGTCGACCGGCCAGTCGGTCGCGGACAGCTCGGTCGATGCCTGGGATGCGGTTCTGCGCACCAACCTCACCGGATCGTTCCTGTGGAGCCGGGCTGCCATTCACGCCATGCGGTCGCGCGGCGGCGGGGCGATCGTTCTGGTCGGCTCGCAACTGGCATTCGCGGGAGGCCGGGCCAACGCGGCTTATCTCGCGAGCAAGGGTGCGATCGTCAGCCTGGCGCGCAGTATGGCTCTGGACCACGCGGCGGAGAACATCCGCGTCAATGTGGTGGTGCCCGGCGCCATCGACACTCCGCTGCTCGCCCGCGCTTTCGAGCGATCGCCGGACGCGGCGGCAGCGCGTGCCGCCTCGGCGGCACGCCATCCACTCGGCCGTCTCGGCAGCCCGGACGAGGTGGCACGGGCGGCCCTCTTCCTCGCGAGTGACGAAGCCTCGTTTACGACCGGGTCTTGCCTGATGGTGGACGGCGGCTGGCTCGCGGCTTGACTTTCCCCGCCGCGGGCTCGCCGATCACCGAGGCGCGCTCGGCCAGGAAATGAGCCTCGAGGATCGTACGCAGGTCCGCGACCGAGCCGCGCTGGGCGATCTGCATGATGATCTGGTCCTTCAGCGCGATATGACGGCGCACGACGACGGACAGGTCCGTATCCCGAAAACGGGCGAGATTGAGAATGATGAGGACATGGCGGGCGATGGCCGTCCACAGGGTCGCGAAGATGGGATTTTGCGCCGCATCGCAGATCACCCGGTGAAATGCGAGATCGGCGCGCAGCATCTCCTCGAAGTCCCCGGCACGGGCGGCCGTGCGCATGCGCGCGATCACAGCATCGAGTTCCTTCACATCCGCGGCCCCTGACTGCCAGTTTGCCACCGCGTCGCGCAGGAGAAGCGTTTCCAGATCGATGCGTGCTTCCTGGACGCTCTGCACCATTTTCGGCGAAAAGGTCGCGACGCGAAAGCCGCGATGGCTCCCACCCTCGATAATCCCTTGGGTATGCAGGACCTTGAGCGCTTCGCGCACCGGCACGCGGCTCACGTTGAGGCTGGTGGTCAACGCGGTCTCGACGATGCGTGCACCGGGCGCGAGTTGGCCGCTGGCGATGGCTTCGGCGACCACATTGGCAATGGCTTCGGGAAGCGACTCGCGTTTCGGATTGAGAAACTGGTAGGTCGGTTGTTGGGAGGCTGAAGCCTTGGTCATCGGCACCATCATTCGCGTATGGAGTAATTTGTATAACAATTTTCCAACGCGTGTCATGCGCGCAGTTGGCATCTCGCGCGGCGGCCCCCGATATCCAACGTCATGTGACGGAACCGGGAAGAACAAAACGTCGGTCTGGGGCGATGAATTCCCTGACGTTGTGATCGATGACGGCGTCTCTGCGAGGGTGTCTTTTTTGACGCCGCTGTGAACGAAGTGATTTTTCGGGCGTTGACCTGCATGGAGTCAAACGGAGGTTCGCATGGATAGTGAACAAATCAAGGGCGCAGCGCAGGACATGGCTGACAAGGCTAAGGACGCTGCTAAAGAGACGTGGAATTCTGGACGCGACAAGGTGGTAGACTTGAAGGACCAGGCGGCCAGCACCGCGAAAGACGTAACGCGCCAGACGGTGGACGCCGGCCAAGCCTATTATGAGGATGGCGTTCAGGCCTTGGGACGCCAAGTGGGGTCAAGCCCGCTGAGTAGCATACTCGTGGCCGGGATGTTCGGCGCCGTCATTGGCTGGATGTGCCGGGGTAGGGCTGACGAGAATAGTCGTAGGTCTTGGCGCTAATAGGTCTTGGCGCTAAATAGGTCTTGGCGCTAAAGCAGAGATGCGCCCCCACGGGGGGCGCTCTCAATGCTGGGCTTCCGCTGGCATCATCTGACCAATTCTTCATTCCGGCTGGAGCCGGGATGAGTATTGAACGAGCGGCGTGTCAAGAGCACATCTCGCTCCATTGTCTACGCCGGATCTCAGCCGAACAATGATAGTGAGGAATTCTCGCTCTGCAAGCCTGCCTGTACGGGAGGCGCAAGCATCTGTCGCCTCAAGAATCAGCAATCGACGGATGAGCACTTTCCGCTAGCCCAACAAAAAAAGGCTGTAAAGTTGTGCTCCTCTAGCTGATCACTACTGCGGTAGCCCAGTGATACGATATTATGATGCATCGGAACTTGGATCGGTTTTGGCTGCTTCTTTGTCTAGGCGGAGGAAGACATGTCCACACCGAAGGTCGCTTCGATCACAGTGTCCGCAGAGCACGTAAAAGAAGCCGAAGCGCGATGCGCCCGGCAACGCGAGTTCATCAGGGAATTGCGGGCCAGTGGCCAGCCCACTGCCACGGCGGAGGCGATCCTGGAGAGCATGCAGGTTTGTCTCGCCCGCGTGCGCGAAGCCGCTGAGAGCCCAAAGGCGACCCAAGCGGATCCACCTGGCAAAAGCAAAGCCCCGGCCCAAACCGACACCGGCAGGAGCGCGGGGCTGTGCATCCTTATCCGCTGAAAGTCTGCGAGATGTATGAGGCCTAGGCACCCCGACCCGCTTGGGGAAGCTGCCCGATCGGGGCTGCTCCCGGGCGCTCAGGCTGAAAACGTCGGGAGCATAGAGCTAACAACCGCCGCGCCGCGATGTTCCGAGCCGTCAAGACGTGGTCGTGATTGATATCGGCCTCGCTATAGCTTCAATGCCATGGCCTGTTAGTCCACGTCTGACGAATGAACTTCCAGTGCAAGACCCTTTTTTTACTTGAATTTGTATAGTTTAAGCGACGTCTGAGCGATGGTGTTCCGATCATCGCGTGAAGGCACCCACCGGACCAGTGAGTCGATGGTGGACTGGTAGGTCACCGTCTTCTCAAAGTCCGTAAACGGGCAGTCACTGCCCCAAACCAGGCGCTCTGGGCCCGCCACGGCCATGAGCCGGTCCGCAAGCGGCTGGGGATCACAGACAATGCGGAACCCGCCGGAGAGCTTGCCCCACGTGCGGCCGGAATCGAACGCACGCAGATAAGCTTGGAAGCCTTCGCTCTCGGCGCCGGTTTCGGGGTCGGGCCGACCGAAATGATCGACCACCAGCTTGACGGGGGATCGTGTCAGGACTGGCAATACCTCCGGCAGGCGCTGGCCCTCGATATGCAGATGCACATGCCAGTCGAGGTCGGCGAGCCGCCAGAGCAGCCGCTGGAACTCCGCGCCCGCCACATCGGGCAGTTGCTTGCGCGCCCGGAAGGACAGGCGGACGCCGACCACGCCGTCGTCGTCCATCGCCTTGAGGATGTAGGGATCGATCCCGGGCTCGACGATGACCGTGCCGCGCAGGCGCGGCTCGCGCTTCAGCGCCTTGATCATGTAGTCGTTATAGGTGCCGAGGAAGCTCGGCGCGGCAATGACGGCGTTTTCGACGCCATGGGCATCGAGGATCGCCAGATAGTCGGCCGTCTCGAAGTCATGCGTCGGCAGATGCAGCCCGCCTGGCGCCATCGGGAGGTCGGCGCGAAAGATATGGGCATGCGTGTCGACGAGCGCGAAATCGCGATTCGCTGGGGTCAAGGCCATGGTGGGCGTTCCTTAGGATGCAAAGGCGTGTGTGGACAGCGTCGGGAAGGGAAGGCCGTGTCCCTCCGCCGCGATGCGAATTGCATCGAGCTCTGCCTTGGGCAGGGCAATGCCTTCTGCCCGGCGCTTCGTCTCCAATCGGGCTTCCGGCTCGCCTGAGACCAGAATCTCGGAGAAGCCGTCGGCGAGCGCCGACGACTTCACCCGGTTGGTGAGGAAGTCCATGCGCTCGGCGAATTCCGTCATCGGCAGGAACAGGTCCGGTTTGATGGCCATGATGAAATGCCCGACATTTTGGGGCTTTGTGAATTCCTCGGTATGGTTGGTCACCTCGCCGGCAAAGGCCGAGCCGGAGAACACGCCCGAGAAGATATCCATCATCATGGCGATCGCTGAACCCTTCGGACCGCCGACGGGCAGGACCACGCCGCCGTCGAGGATCGCCTGCGGATCGGTGGTGGCGCGACCATCCTTGTCGAGGCCCCAGCCTTCGGGAACGCTCTGGCCCCGCTTGGCGGCCAGGCGCACCTTGCCCCGGGCGGCGACGGCGACCGCCATGTCGAGCACGAAGGGCGGCAGCTTCCCGCCAGGGGCGCCGGCGGCGAAGGGGCTCGTGCCTAGCACGGGGTCGCGGCCGCCCCAAGGCGGCATGGACGCGGAAGCATTGGTGAAGACCAGCGACATGTAGCCGGCGCGCACGGCCTGCAGGACATAGCTCGCCGCCATGCCGAAGTGGCTGCTCCGATGGACCGAGGCGAGGCCTACGCCGTATTGCGAGGCCATCTCGATCGCCTCGCGCATCGCCCGCTCAGCGACGACGAAGCCGAAGCCGTCGTCACCGTCCACCGAGGCGGCAACCGGCGTCACCTTGGTGACGCGGATCGCCGGCACGGGATTGATGAGGCCAAGGTGGATCCGCTTGATATAGTGCACGAGCCGCACGACACCGTGTGTCTCGACGCCACGCAGATCGGCCTCCACCAGACAGCGGGCTACCAGCTCAGCGTCGGCTGGCGACAGGCCGCTCTTTTCGAGCAGTTGGGCCGAAACGAGGGTCAGATCTTCTGCCCGGATGAAAAGCTTCTCCGCAGGCTTGGTGCCATCCATCGTCTTGTCCTTCCGTGGGGATCAGGTCCATTCCGCGATCGGAATGTCAGGCAGCGTCGGCGAGCGCCTCGCGACCCAGTATGAAGTCCGCCGCCTTTTCCCCGATCAGCAGGGCGGTGGCGTAGGTATTGGCGGAGACCATCGCGGGAATGACCGAGGAATCGGCGATCCGCAGGTTCTCCAGGCCGTGGACGCGCAACTGGTCGTTTACCACCGTGTTGCGTGCGGTGCTCGGCCCCATGCGGCAGCTCCCGGCGAGGTGATAGGTGCTCGATCCGTAGCGGCGCGCGAAGTCGAGCAGTTCGTCATCGGTCTGCAGCGAGGCGCCCGGTAGCCGCTCCGCGTCGTAATAGGCGGCCATCGGCTGGCTCTGGAGGATGCGGCGCGCGGAGCGAATGGCGTGCAGCAGGACCCGGCGGTCTTTTTCGGCGGCGAGATAGTTCGGCTGGATCGTCGGCGCCGTGTTGACGTCGGCCGACGTGATGTGGACATAGCCGGTGCTTTCCGGACGCATCTGCCAGGCGCCGGCCGTGATTCCGGGATAGTCGTCGAGCACGCCGAGCTGCCCGTCCTTGTAGCTCGCGGGCGTGAAGATGATGGTGTAGTCCGGCGCGTCGAGCGCCGGATCTGAGCGGCCAAAAGCGTAGCAGACCGCCGCGCTGAGGGCCAAAACGCTCGGCTTGCGCAGGCTCCAGCGCAGGAACTCGGACATCAGGCGCGGGCCCTTCACGAGGCCGTTGATGGTGCCGATGTTCTTCACGCTGGCGACAAGACGGGGACTGTAGTGATCCGAGAGGTTTTCGCCGACGCCATTGAGCGCGTGGCGGACAGTAACGCCCGCGCGGGTCAAGACATCCGGGTTGCCGATGCCAGACAGTTGCAGCAGACGCGGCGTGTTAATGGCGCCGGCACTGACGATGACTTCACGGCGCGCGCGCACTTCCGACGCAACGCCGCCGCGTCTGTAGCTGACGCCGACAACACGCTTGCCGTCGAGGATGAGGGAGGAGGCCTGGGCATCGGTCAGAACCCGGATATTCGGCTTCTTCATGACCGGATAGAGATAGGCGCGGGCCGCGCTGATCCTGCGGGCGCCGGCTATCGTGCGCTGGTAGTAACCCGTGCCTTCCTGGGTGGCGCCGTTATAGTCGGCATTGCGCGGCAGCCCGATCGACTGCGCGCCGGCGATGAAAGCCTCGCATAGGGGATGTCTCCAGTCGGGATCGGTGACGGGCAGCAGCCCCTTGCTGCCGCGGTAGTTCGGATCGTGAGGCGCCATGCGGCTTTCGATCCGTCGGAAATAGGGAAGCACGTCCGCATAGCCCCAGCCGCGATTGCCGCTCTGCGCCCAGGCGTTGTAGTCGTTCGCCTGTCCGCGCACATAGACCATGCCATTGACGGAGCTCGATCCGCCCAGCGTCTTGCCCTGCGGCGCGTATAGTTTCCGGCCGCCGCTCCCCTCCGATGGTTCGCTGTAGAATTGCCAGATCAGAGAAGGGTTGAAGAGCGTTTTTACGAAGCCAACCGGCATATGGATGAAAAAATTGCTGTCGACAGGTCCGGCTTCGAGGACGCAGACCGAGGCGCCGGCCGTCACCAGCCTGTTGGCGATGACACAGCCAGCCGAGCCGCCACCTATGATCACATAGTCAAAAACGTCCATGTTTCTTCCCCAATCCGCCGAATCTTCGAAAGATATCGGCTTGATTCGACAAACAGCATCCAGCGCCGTCGAGGCAAATCGCGGATTACCGGTGTCCTATAAGCCGTCTTTATGGAGCAGGGCGCAGCTTCGTCTCTCATTCACCTGGGCTTATGGCATCGTTCGCTTTGCTGATTTGGTCGCCTGCTCTGGCTGGCTTACCTTTCGACCGCTCGAGTCAACAAGATCAAAAAGGGAGGCCCATGTCCGGCACTCAGAAGAGACTGATCGACTCCGCTGCGGCGCGGGCGGAAGCAAAGCGCTTGTCCAACAAGGTTCTTGTTGGTGGAAGCCTCGTCGCCGCTGAGACGGATGCGACGATCGACGTCATCCACCCCCCGACGATGGAGGTGATCGCGACCGTGCCGCGCTGCGGCGCTGCCGATGCCGCGCGCGCCGTGGAAGCTGCAGCGAAGGCCTTTCCCGTGTGGTCGCGCATTCCTGCCCGCGAGCGCGGCAGGCTGATCGCCCAGGCCGCGGACCGGATCGAGGCGGAACTTGAGACGCTGTCACAGCTGCAGACGCTCGAAACCGGCCACCCGATCGCTTCGCAATCCCGCGGCGACATGGCCACCGCGGTCGATATGCTACGCATGTTCGCCGGGGTCTCCGGCGAGCTCAAGGGCGAGACGGTTCCCGATGCGCAGGGCGTTCTGCACTACACGACCTGCGAGCCGATCGGCGTGATCGCGGCGGTTATCCCGTGGAACGGTCCGGTCTTCACGTTGAGCGCCAAGATCGCGCCGGCTCTCGTGGCGGGCAACACCATCGTGGTCAAGAGCGCGGAAACCGCCCCGCTCGCCGTGTTGCGCTGCGCGGAGATCATCCAGTCCTTCCTGCCTCCGGGCGCGATCAACATGATCTCCGGCGTCGGCGAGGAAGTCGGCAAGCCGCTGGTGCAGCATCCGGCCGTGCGCAAGGCGACCTTCACCGGCTCGGTCAACGTCGGCAAGCTCATCTCGCAATATGTTGCCGACAAGCTCATCCCGGTCACGCTTGAGCTCGGTGGCAAGAACCCCAATATCGTGATGGCGGATGCCGATCTCGCGTTGGCCATTCCAGGCGTCGTGGCCGGCATGCGCTTCATGCGGCAGGGCCAGTCCTGCATCGCGGGCTCGCGCATCCTGATCCAGGAGAGCATCTACGACGAGGTCGTCGAAGGTGCAGTCAAGCTGATGAATGCGCTGGTTGTCGGGAACCCCTTCGACGAGAACACCGAGGTCGGAACGATCATCTCTCAGAAGCAGATGGATCGCATCCAGTCGTTCGTGAGCAGCGTCAAGGATATCCCCGGCGCCCGCGTTCTTTGCGGTGGGTCGCCCGAGGCCGATTCGTCGATGCCGGGTCGCCTCTTCATGCGGCCGACCCTGATCGACAACGTGCCGCATGACGCGCCGCTCTGTCAGGAGGAGATCTTCGGGCCCGTGGCGGTGGCCGTGCGGTTCACCGACTTCGAGGATGCGATTCGCATTGCCAATGACAGCGTCTTTGGCCTGGCTGCCGCGATGTGGACGCGGGATCTCGGCACTGCGATGCAGTTCGCGGCACGTATCGAGGCCGGTCTCGTGCAGGTCAACCAGTATGCGGGCCCCCGCGCCAATGTCTCCTATGGCGGGCTGAAGGTCAGCGGGCTCGGCAAGGAATATACGCTCCAATCCATGCTCAACCACTTCACGCGCTCGCGCACCATCCAGATCAACGCCGGGCTGCGTTCCTAGCACCCGTCGTGGCGATCCACGGGCGGTCTGTGAGGGCGGCCGGCAGGCATTCGATCTGTATTCGGCCCTCATCGCGAGGCAGGCCTGCCTCGCGCGCAAGCAACGCTTCAACAAGGAACGACATCATGCAGTTCATGGTCATCAGTGATCCGCAGCCGGCCCGCCCCTCCCAGGTGCGCGGAATCCAGACGACGTTCTGGGACTGGCTGGATCGCCAAAAGGAGGCGGGCATCGTCAAGGCCGTCTATGTGAAGACGGGCCGCGGCGCAATCGTCGTTTTCGACGTCGAGAGCCACGAGACGTTGCATCGCCTGATGACGGAATGGTCGGACTGCGTGCCCGCCGCATTCACAGTCTTTCCCCTGATCGATCCGGCGCATCAGGAGGCCATAGCCCGCAAGGGGGCGTGAGGTCCCGCGACATTCCGCTGTCGTGACAGGGCCGCCGCGGTGCTCGCGGCGGCTTTTTGTTTGCCGGCGAATAATGCCGTCAGACGATCAGCGCGGCTTGTTCTGAAAGGCGCGTATCGCGGCGGCGCGATCCTTGGCACCGGCCAGCAGGAAAGACAGGTCGGCGCCCGAGGAGACATAACGCGCACCAAGGCCGACGAACTGCTCGATCAGCTTCGGTTTATTGGCGAGACCGCCGATCCCGACGGTCTTGCCGTGCCTGGCGCAGGCCTCGATGGTGCGCCGATAGGCATCCGCCACGCGTTGATGTTCGAATTGGCCGTCGATTCCAAAGTCTGCGCAGAGATCGTTGGTACCGATCATCAGGATATCGACGCCATCGACCGCAGCGATTTCCTCGGCATTGTCGAGGCCGCGCTGGTCCTCGATCATGGCGATAACCGTCGTCGCGTCGTTCAGCGCCTTGCGCACCTCATCGACGGGCCAGGTCTGGAATCCGAGATGCGGGATGCCCACGGTCACCGAACGCTCGCCGCGCGGGGGAAATTTGGCATTGCGAACGACTTTCTCGGCGTCGCGAGCCGAGGTGATATGCGGTGCTATGACGCCAAGCGCTCCGTTGTCGAGCACGCGTGAGACATAGTCCGACTCGATGCTGGGAACGCGCACGAACGGGGTTACCCCCGCCAGCAGCGAAGCCATGCAGATCTGAGCTGTCGTTTCGAGAGAGAACGAACAATGTTCGAGGTCCACGTACAGCGAATCGAAGCCGCTGACCCTGGCGATGCTCACGATTTCAATGCTCTGTACGAGCCGCACGATCATCGATACCGCGACTTCATCCTTGGCAATGCGGGTTTTGACATTGTTTCTGACGAGATCTTGCAGTTCCATCTGTTCGCCCATGCTGTGTGAGATGGGCATAGCTAACGCCCCATGCGCCGAGGCTGACAGTCACAATTCGGGCCTCGTTCATAAGTCAGGATGATGGGCTGCCGTCGATCGGCTCCGGCAGCACAGTGCCATAGGTCTCCGAGATCTTGGTCTTCAAGGTATCGATGAAGCTCCGCATCGTCCGCGTCTGTCCTCGGCCGATGGGATGGATCAGCATGGTTTCCACGGTGATCCTTGGTTCGAACCTGCGCGCCACAAGCGATGGCATGGAGGCTGCGCTGAGCAGCAGAGGCTCGACCATCGCGATGCCCGCGCCGCGCGCGGCCAGGACGAAGGCCGTCATCGAATAGTTGACCTGCACGGCGCGTACCAGTTCCACGTCGCAGTCCCGGAAGGCTGTTTCCACTGGCCCGCCGATCGGGGTGTGCGGCGCGTAGGTGATAATCGGATGCCCGGCGAGCTTCTCGACGGTGATGACCTCTTCCTGCGCCAGCGGATGGTCGGTCGGCATGATGCAGGCGATCTCGGCGCTCGCCAGCAGCTCCGCCTCGACCGCGGGATCCCTGATCGGCCCGAAGCCAAGGCCGAAATCGGCTTCGCGACGGGACACGCGATCGATGACCTGATGGGTGGGCAAGGCATGGACGGAGAACCGGACCGACGGTTTGAAGCGGGAGAAGACGGCAACGGCTTCGGCCAGGGGGCCATTGGCGATGGCGAAGGTGGCCGCAACCGTGATGTTGCCAAGTCTGCCGCCGGCGAGATCGTTGGCGACGCGGCTGACGGTTTCGACGCGCTGGAAGATGTTGGCGATGTCGGGGAAGATGGCTTCCGCTTCGGGCGTGGGCTGCAGCCGCCCGCCGGTGCGCTCGAACAGCTTGATGCGCAACTGGTCCTCGCAATGGCGCAGCACGGCGCTCACGGCCGGCTGCGTCACGTTCAGAAGCCGGGCGGCGCCGGTGACCGAACCGGCGCGCATGATCGCGTGGAAGACTTCCATCTGCCGCAGGTTCATGTCTGCTCCCCCCAATTCGCGGCTCCAACTGTCCGCTTCTGTATGGTTCTGCGGAGGAGGTCCACATAAGCCTGCTCGTTTCCGACGATAACCGCTTCGACGCTCGATATGCCGATCGCCAGCGGGGTGGCGCCCAGGCTCTCCGGCAGGAGCATCGCGATCGCGCCGGCGCCCTTGACGACACCGCTGATGGACAGGGCATAGCCCTGCGCACGCGCCTTGCGCACCTTCTCGATGAGCGCGGACGGGTCGAGTTTCTTTGAGGGATCGGGCGTGTCGCTGTTGATGCGGCGGATCAGCCGGCTGATCTGCGCGTCGTCGTGGCGCGCCAGCAGGATATGCCCGACCGCCGTTGTGCCGAGCCCGCGGAAGCTGCCGGGCTCGGCATGAAGCCGCACCGGCCCGGTGGCGTCGATGATCTGAACATATTGCGCCTGAATACCATTCTGGACGCCGAGCAGGATCGTCTCGCCGGTGGCGTCGCTCAGATCCTGCATGATCGCACGCACCCGTTCCTGATCGTAGAGCTGGGTCGCCACCCAATCGACGAGGAACGTCAGGCGCGCCGTCGGCAGGTAAGTGCGCGCCGAGCCGTTGTAGCTGAGGTACCCCATGCCGACCATCGTGCGCATGATCGAGGACACGCTGGAATTGGGATAGCCATAGTGCGTCGCCAGTTCCGCGACCGACACGCTGCGCTGCACCGCCGCGAAATATTCGAGAAACTCGAAAACCCGCCTGGCTGATTTCACTCCCTCATCCGCCATACGATTCTCCCGCGGCGTCTTATTCTCAAAATCTCTATATATTAATGAGGAGCGAAAATGAATTTTTACTTTGCGTGCTCCAGTCGCCGTGGCTTATTTCCGAACTGACAGGCGCGCAGAACAAAGCACGGCGATGATTTTTCCGCCGGACGCGCGACGCCCCGGGAGAAACCAATGGCTGACAAGCGTAGCGATGAGATCAAACTCGGTGTGTTCTACTGGCCGGGCGGTCACCATGTGGCTGGCTGGCGCCATCCCGACGGCGAGACCGACAGCGCTTTCAACTATCAGCGGTGCGTGGAACTCGCGAAGACCGCGCAGCGCGGCAAGTTTGATCTGTTTTTTCTGGCCGATCTCGTCGGTATCCGCCCGGAGAACCTGGACGCGCAGGCCGGCGCCGCGCGCGCGGTCTATTTCGAGCCATTGACATTGCTGGCGGCGCTCGCGGCCGTGACTGACAGGATCGGGCTCGTGGCGACCGCGACAACCACCTACAACGAGCCCTACCACCTGGCGCGCAAGTTCGCCTCGCTCGACCTTATCAGCGGTGGCCGCGTCGGATGGAACCTCGTCACCTCCCACAATCAGGCGGAGGCGGCCAATTTCAGTGCCAACCCGCATATGGCGCACGCGGACCGCTATGTCCGCGCCACTGAATTCGCTGAGGTCGTCAAAGGGCTATGGGACAGCTGGGAAGACGACGCCATCGAGGCGAACAAGGAAACGGGCCGCTATTTCGATCCGGCGAAGATGCATTTCCTCAATCACAACGGCCCGTTGTTTTCGGTGAAAGGTCCGTTGAACGTGCCGCGATCGCCCCAGGGACAGCCGGTCATTGTCCAGGCCGGATCATCAGGCCCCGGGCGCGATCTCGCCGCGCAAACCGCCGAAGTGATTTTCACGGCTGCTGAAAGCCTCGCGGAAGGCCAGGCTTTCTACGCCGACGCGAAGGGGCGTCTTGCCGCCCACGGCCGCAGCCCCGACGACCT
Source organism: Parvibaculum sp. (assembly GCF_019635935.1). Classification (NCBI taxonomy): domain Bacteria; kingdom Pseudomonadati; phylum Pseudomonadota; class Alphaproteobacteria; order Hyphomicrobiales; family Parvibaculaceae; genus Parvibaculum; species Parvibaculum sp. The sequence goes on from NZ_JAHBYN010000004.1 coordinate 15,355, forward strand.
GGTCATCATGCCGGGCATCTTCCCGGTGATCGGCCGCACCGAGGCCGAGGCAAAGGAAAAATACGAGTACCTGCAATCGCTCGTGCAGCCATCGGTCGGCATGTTCCTGCTTCAGCATCTGCTGGGCCGCGACCTCTCAGCCTATCCGCTGGACGAGCCGCTGCCGGACCTTGCCGATCACGACGGCGCGAAGGGACGGACTGAGGTCATCCTGCGGATGGCGCGCAAGGACAACCTGACCCTCCGGCAGCTTTACCTCAACGTCGCCGTCGCGCGCGGCCATAATGTGGTCATCGGCTCCCCCGGCCAGGTTGCGGACGTGATGGAAGCCTGGTTCGACGGACGCGCCGCCGACGGCTTCAATGTGCTGCCGCCCGTGTTTCCCACGGGCCTGAACGAGTTTGTCGACCTCGTGGTCCCGGAACTCCAGCGCCGCGGCCGCTTCCGCACGGAGTATAGCGGCGCCACGCTGCGGGAGCATCTGGGGCTGCGCAAGCCCGCCTTCAAGGCGCCGGACGCACGCTGACCGGTTGCGGGCCGCGCTCTGCCTTATGGCAGGGCGCGATATGCTGATGGGACAAAGACGCAATTGGCGCAGACGGACAAAATTGCGGTTGCTAACGTCTAATCACGATTGATGGCCCTCTCCGTGATGGAAGGGAATTGAAATGATCATCGTTTTATAATTATTATTGTCAGGCCAATAACGGAGGGCCGCGCTTTTGGCGGAAAGGCGCCGGACCAGGTGGAAACGTTGATCAAGTCGCCGGGACAGATCCGAAGAATCCGGGCGTCCCGGCAAAACGGGAGGAGGATGGAATATGATCAAGTTCACGAAGCGTAGCCTTTTGCTTGCCGCGGCCGGCAGTCTGGCCCTCGCCGGTGGCAGCGCCCACGCGCAGGACGCGTTCAAAGTTGGTGCCATCAATCCTTACTCCGGAGCGGTCGCCCTCTATGGAGACGAGGTCACACGCGGCTATGAACTTGCCGCCGAGAAGATCAACGCCAATGGCGGATTGCTTGGAAAGCCGATCAAGATCATCCGCGGCAATGCCACGAACGCGCAGGAGGCGATCGCCTCGATCGACCAGTTATCGACCCGCGACAACGTCGACGTCTTCATCGGCACCTACATGAGCGCGGTCGCCGCCGCCGGCAGCGAGGCGGCATTGCAGTATGACAAGCTCTACTGGGACACGAATGCGCTTGCCGCCAACCTCACCGAGCGCGGCCTGCCGAACTTCGTGCGGTCGGGGCCTTCGGCCGGCACCTTTGCCGAACTCTCGGCTAAGGCGGTGGTCGATCTCGTCGCCAACGGTCTCGGCAAGAAGCCGGGTGATCTGAAGGTCTGGATCACCCATGAGGATTCAGTCTATGGCACCACGATCGGCGATCGCCAGGCGGAGCTTCTGAAAGAGGCGGGTGTCAAGGTCGTCGGCAAGACGCCCTATAGCGCCAAGTCCATCGATCTGACGGACGTGATCTTGCGCATGCGCGACGGCGCGCCCGACGTGTGGCTGAGCACCGGCTACATCCCTGACAGCAATCTTCTGTTGCGCACCGCGCAAGGCCAGAACTTCAAGCCGCCGGTAACGATCTTCAACGGTACCGCCGATACCAAGGAGACCCTCGAGGCTCTGGGCCCGGCGGGTCTCGAAGGCATTTTCGTCGTGTCCTATCCGCGCTACGATATTTCGGAGAAATTCGGCCCGGGCAAGGACGAGTATCTCGCCGCCTATAAGGCGAAGTTCGGCGGCGAGCCGATCGCGCCCCAGAGCCTCAACGCCTATGTCGGCTTTCAGGTAATGGCCGAGGCCATCAAGGCGGCGGGCGGGACAAAGCCTGAGGCCGTCGTTGCCGCGGCGAAAGCATTGAACAAGCCGCTCGGCTCCTATGCGACGGGTTTTGGCGTGAAGTTCGATGACAAGATGCAGAACGGGCTGGCCTTCCCGACGGTGGGCCAGTGGCAGGGCGGCAAGGTCGTCACCGTGTATCCGAATGAAGCGGCTGTTCCGGGCGTCAAGCCCATCGGCCTTTCTTCCAAGTAAAATAATGTAGGACACGCGCTGCCATCTCTGTCGGCGCGTGTCTCGCGGAGGCGCCCATAATGTCAGCCTTTATCAACGTCGTCACAGTCGGCTTGCTGCTTGGCGGTATCTACGGACTCGTCAGTATCGGGTTGAATCTCATCTTTGGCGTCATCCGCATTGTCAATTTCGCCCAGGGCGAATTCGTTATGCTGGGCATGTACGGCGCTTATCTCGCGTATCTGTTGATCGGCGTCGATCCCTATGTGTCCATCCTGGTGGTGGTGCCGAGCCTGTTCCTCTTCGGCGTGGTGGTTCAGCGCTTCATCCTGCAACCGCTGCAGAACGAACCGATGATGCAGGTCTTCGCCACCTTCGGCCTGCTGCTGTTGCTGCAGAACATGGTCCTGGCGATTACCCGCGGCATGAGCTACACCGTGCCGACGCCCTTGTCGCAGGTCCATTTCGACCTTGGCGGGGTGAGCCTCAGCCTCTCGCGGCTCATTGTCCTGCTTTCCGTTTGCGTTGTCGCCATCGGGCTCAGCTGGTTCCTGAAGCACACGCTTCTCGGCAAATCCGTGCGCGCGGTGACACAGGATCGCCGTTCGGCCCGGCTCATGGGCATCAATGTCGAGTGGACCTACATGCTCACCTTCGGCACGGGCGCGGCGCTGGCCGGCCTCGCCGGCACCCTGCTCGCGCCGATCTACACCATGTCGCCGCAGATCGGCGGAAACTTCATTGTCGCGGCCTTCGCGGTAGTTGTTCTCGGCGGGCTCGGCAGCGTCTGGGGCGCCTTCGCCGGGGGGTTCATCATCGGCATGATCGAGGCGTTCGCCGGGTACTACGTCAATCCGGAACTCAAGCATGTCGCCTGGTTCCTCGTGTTTATCATCGTGCTGATCGTCCGTCCGAGCGGACTATTCGGTGTCATGGGCGCTGAAGAGGTAGGTCTCCGTGAGCAGAACTGACACATTGCCCATGCCGGCATCCGCGTTGAAAGCAAAATCCGTCACAGGTCTCACCACCTTTGATACGGAACTGGTGCGTATCGCGGCGGTGGCGATCGTCTTGCTGGGCTGCACCTGGCTGTTGTCCGGCCAGCCGTTCTACATGAACATCCTGTCCTACACCTTTCTCTTCGCGGCGCTGGCGACAAGCTGGAATATCATCGGCGGCTATGGCGGACAGTTCTCGCTCGCCCACGGCGTCTATTTCGCCATCGGGGCTTATCTCGCCGGCAACCTCTACATCCGGTTCGGCCTTTCGCCGTGGATCGCGCTGGTGCCGGCTGCACTGGCGGCCGCGATCGCGGCCGCCTTGATCTGCTGGCCGCTGTTTCGCCTGAAGGGAAAGTTCTTCGGCATCGCAACCTTGGCCGTCAGCGAGGTCGCCTTCGTGCTCGCCAATTACTTCGACAGCCTGACGGGCGGACCACGTGGCATGTCCCTGCCATTCAAGGCAGGGTTTTCAAACATGATATTCACTAACCGCTTCTCTTATGCCCTGCTGATGCTCGGGTTCCTCATCTTCTGCCTGATCGTCAGCGGTTTCGTCTACAGAACCCGGCTTGGATACTATCTCCAGGCTGTCCGCGACGATCAGGATGCGGCGCAGGCGAGCGGTATCGACGTGCTGTATGTCAAAATGACGGGCATGGCGCTCAGCGCGGCGCTGACCGCGATGGGGGGCGTGTTCTTCGCTTTGTATCTGCGCTTCATCGATCCCCCGACGCTGCTTTCCTTGCCCGACATCGGCGTCCGCTTCCTGCTCATCTCGCTGATAGGCGGCGTTGGCACCCTCTTCGGCCCCCTGGTCGGGGCGCTGCTCATCGTGCCGGTAGAGTTTTACCTGCGGGCGACGATCGGTGGCTCGATCCCGGGAGGCCATCTCGTGGTGCTGGGAGCGGTTCTCATCCTGTGTTCGTTGTTCCTGAAGCGCGGCATCGTCGGCGCCGCCGAAACCGCCTGGCAATCAATCCGGAGGCGCCGCCATGGCTGAGCCGCTTCTCAAGATCGACGGCGTCACCAAGCGTTTCGGGGGACTGACAGCGGTCAACAACGTCTCGTTGGAAATGGCCAAGGGCGATCTCGTGAGCCTCATCGGCCCGAACGGGGCCGGCAAAACCACCCTGTTCAACCTTGTGACGGGGCAGCTGAAAGTCTCGTCGGGCGCGGTGCTCTTCAAGGGCGAGGACATCACGGCCGCGTCGCCGCAGAAGCGCGCGGTGCTCGGCTTTGGCCGCACGTTCCAGATCTCCAAGACGCTGACCTCGCTTACAACGCTTGAAAACGCGCTCATTGGCGCCTTTCTGCACAACCGCGGCGCGCAGGCGGCCGCCCGGCGGGCGAGCGAAGCGCTCGAGATGGTCGGCCTGTCGGCCCGCGCTTCGGTGAGGGCCGGCCTGCTCACGCTCAGCGAGCGTCGGCGGCTCGAGATCGCGCGCGCCCTCGCGCTTGATCCTACCATCATCCTGCTGGATGAAGTGATGGCGGGGCTCAACCAGACAGAGGTCGACGAGGTCATCACGCTCGTACAGCGGCTTCACCGCGAAGGCTTCACGATCCTGGTCATCGAGCACAATCTGAAAGTCGTGCGGGCCTTTGCCAACCAGGTGGTCGTGCTGAACTTCGGTACGAAAATCGCGCAGGGAAGCCCGGAGGATGTGCTGTCCGACCGGCAGGTGGTCGAGGCTTATATCGGGAAGGCGCGCCGGTGAATACCATCCTGGAAATCCGAGATCTCCACGCCGGCTACAATCAGGCGGCCGTGCTCGAAGGCATCTCGCTTTCGGTTTCCGACGGCGAGATCGTGTCCATTGTCGGCGCCAATGGCGCCGGAAAGAGCACGTTGCTCGGCGCCATCACCCGGCTGGTCGAGGTCACGCGCGGGTCGATCCATTTCGACGGCACTGACATCACCACGATCGCACCGCACCGCTTGCCCGCCATGGGCCTCGTGATGGTGCCCGAGGGCGGCCGGCTGTTTCCCTTCATGACCGTCCAGGAAAACCTGGAACTTGGCTATTTCGCTCGACGTTCCCGGCAGGATGCGAAGGACAGGCTGGAGGAGGTCATCAGCCTTTTCCCGGTCCTCGCGGAGCGTCGCGAACAACTGGCGGGGCATCTCTCCGGCGGCGAGCGCCAGATGTGCGCCATTGCGCGGGCGGTGATGAGCCGCCCGAAGCTGCTGATGCTCGACGAGCCTTCTGTCGGGCTGTCGCCAATGATGGTGGGCAAGGTGTTCGAGCTCGTGGAGGCGTTGGCGCGCCACGAAGGTCTGTCCATCGTCCTGGTCGAGCAGAATGTGGAGGAGGCCCTCGAGCTGTCGAAGCGGGCCTATGTCGTGGAGCACGGCCGGATTGTCCGGTCCGGCAGTTCCGACGACTTGCGCAATGATCCGGCGCTGCAGGCCGCCTACATGGGCGCGTGAGGCAAGCGCCTCGGTTATCCGCCGGCGGCATGCGCTGAGCCTTGCGGCCTCGGGGGCCAAACCTCAGCGCATCGCGCGCAACTGTCCGTGTTCCCGGACCAACCCGCGTGAGCTCACGATACGCTCAGTCCGCGGCAGGCTCCTTTTTCCGAAGTCGTTTTTCCGGTTGGAGATTGGCCGAGACCTGCTGCCGGTGGAGACGCTCGCGCGCCACCTTGCTATAGGCGCTGACGTGGCGCTCCATGCTCTTGAAGGCTAGCGCCGCATCACCCTGAGTGATCGCCTTCATAATCCGGGTATGGGCGAGAAAAGCTTCGTGGCGGATACCTTCAGTGGTGACCTGCTGGTAGTCTGCCGCCTTCAGGATGGAGTCTGAAATCGCTTCCATCAGAGCGATCAGCGGTTCGTTCTGGCTCGCGCGCGCCACCGCCAGATGCCATTCGAGATTGATCTGCTTGTAGGCGGCGATGTCGTCGCCCGAGGCGAGAAAGGCTTCGTGGAGTCGCTCCATCTCAGCCAGTTCTTCCGGACTTCGTTTGACAGCGGCCAGGCTCGCCATCATGGGCTCGACGGCTAGCCGACAGTCCAGTAGCGATTCGAGCCGGATACCGTGGGTGCGGATGAACAGCTCCACCGAGCGCGCGACGGACTTGCGGCCGGGAAGGGTCACCATCGAGCCGCCAAGTCGGCCGGGGCGGGTCGTAACCAGGTTCTCAGCTTCGAGGACCCGGAGCGCCTCGCGCACCGACGCGCGGCTCAGGCCTGATTCCGCGACCAGTTCTCGCTCGGCCGGCAGCATATCGCCCGCTACGAACTTACCCGCAAGAATGAGATCGCGTAGGCGCGCGGCCAATATATCCGAGGCCTTGGGCACGAATATCGGTACGATCCCGCTCGGTTCCTTCTCAGTCAAATTCGCAAACTCCCGAGGCAAGGGCATGAACGGCCGAGATCGCCTTTGACCTCATTTGGCTCGTCGCAGGCAAGCGCGGAATTATCACGTATTCATATGAATCCCGCCAGCCACCCCGACGGAAATACACATCAGTCCCGTCCGGCGGCTTTTTGCCTTCCCGAGGCACTGACGCAAAAGCGGAGGCCCCCGCTGGCTTTCGGTCGCTCCTCGATGGTGACACCATAGATATTCTCGGCGGTTTCGCGGCTGATCAGCCCTTCGTCGAGATCATGCTGCACCAGGGCCGGATCGCGCTGAAGCGGATCGCCAAAACCGCCGCCACCCGGCGAGGCGAGATGGACGATGTCGCCGTTGGCGAGCGCGAGCTTCTCGATCTTGCTGCGCATGGGCGGCCGCCATGTCTTGCCGCCCACCTCGAACTCGACGGAATTGGCGGCGCCCGGTTGGCCGCCCTGGACGCCGAACGGCCTGTGGTCGACGCGGTCGCCAAGGATGGACACGACGCAGTCCGACAAGGCGCGAATGCCGTAGGCAGTGCCACAGCCGCCGGCATGCAGGCCGGCACCCGCTGATTCCTCGCGGATTTTCAGGTATTCGAAGCGCATGGGATAGCGATGCTCCGACATCTCGACCGACATGAACTTGGCCATCGAGCCGGGTGGCGTGCCATTGACCAGGCCGTCCGAGACATGGCTGCCGCCGTAGCCGCCGGGATAGGGATAAACGGCGACGTAATACGCATCGCTATCCGGGCGCTTCCCCGACAACGTCATGACGCCGGCGGTGCCGAAGGCGGCGGCGGGGACTTTCTCCGGGATCGCCTGCGCCAGCGCGCCGAACACCGCATCGACGACACGCTGGGTCACGTCTGTGGTGCCGCCCACGGGCTTCGGATATTCCGCCGCCAGCAGGCAGCCCTTGGGAATGGTAAAACGCGTCGGCCGAAAAGCGCCGCCATTGACCGGCACATCGGGGAAGATGTGCTTGAGCGCGACATAGCACATCGATTTCGCGGTGCTCGTCGCCACGTTCATCGGACCCTTCGCCGCATCGGACGTGCCGGTGAAGTCGAAATTGAGGTCGGTTCCGTCGACCACGACTTTCAGCGCGACGGTCAGGGGCTTGTCCTCGATGCCGTCATTGTCGAAGAAGTCCTCGACGGTATAGGCGCCGTCAGGAATTTCGGCGACATAGGAGCGCATCTGCGTTTCCGAGCTCTCCATCATCTGCGCGATACAGGCCGAGAGTTCCGCCATACCATACTTGCCGAC
>NZ_JAHBYN010000005.1 GCF_019635935.1 Parvibaculum sp.
GCGCCGTTGCGGCGGATGAGCTGGTATCCCGGCTCAGCGGCCGCGCGGGGGGCGCCCGTCACACCAGCGGGCGAGCGTGACAGCCTGGCTTCGGTTTCGCGGGCTTCGGTTTCGGTCATCAAGGACATCGGCAACACACCCCATTCTTGGGGGCAAAGGCCGAGCGGACGCGCAAACAGGAGCGCCCGGCAGCCTTCCGCCGCGACAAACTCCAGGCGATCCACCGGGGCACCCCGCCCGAGGACAATCTCAATCGTCGCGGCAGGTCTCCTGGCTGTGGATCGCCGCCCACGCCCTGCCTTCCCGGCGCCATGCGACGCCAGTGACATCAGTTGGACGTAGACTTACCACTTACAGTTGCGGGGGCAGCTTCGGTTTGGCGGTGCCAAAGCTCCGCGCCCGAATTCCCTCTTGCCCGCTCGAATACGAATCGAGCGACCGTGACCACTAGATATAGGGGGTAGTTTCCCGATTATGTCAATATATGCGATATCTTGGCGCGGCGCGGGATCACGGCCAGGGTTAATTTTTCCTCATTTTCCCCAGGCCGCCGAGCGCGAGCAGCGCAAGGCCGAGCGAGGCGAGCGCACTCCAGCCGGCGAGCGAAACACCCAGGAAACGCCAGGCGGCCTCGTCGCAGCGCACCACGCGGGTGGTCTGCAGGTTCTTGAGAAAATCATTGAGGCCGACATTGTTGTTCATGGGGCCGGTGCAATCCGCGGGCCCCTGCCACAAATGCCACTCCGCGCCGCTGTGGTAGACGCCGAGGCCGGCGTTGTAGAGGAACGCGACCGCGATGATGCCGAAGCCGATCCAGCGCAGGCCCACGAACAGCCGGTCACGCCGCTCATCGGGCAGAAGCGCGAGCACCGCCGCTATCGGCATCGCGAGATAGTAGGGCTGGCGCTGTTTGAGACAAAGCTCACAGGGCTTCAGCCCCAGCACGTACTCAAAATAATAGGCGCCGCCGATGAGGGCGACGCAAATGACGAGGATCGTCAGTGCAACAAGGCGTGGGCGCGAGAGAAGGGACATTGAACGCTCGTGAGGCGAGGCGCCCTGTCGATGCGCGCCCCTAGAATATATAGCGGACGGCCACGAAGCCGCCGATGATGGTGGCAAACAGGATGATTGCGGCCAGACCGAGGTTGCGCTCCAGGATTTCCTTGGCGGGAGCCCCGAAACGGTTGACCAGCGCGGCGAGAATATAGAACCGCAGACCCCGGGTAATGATTGACAGTATCGTGAACCACAGAAGGTCGTAGCCCGCAAAGCCGGATGTGATGGTCACCAGCTTGTAGGGGATAGGCGTGAGGCCCTTGATCAGGATGATCCATTCGCCATAGGCCGCATACGCCTGCCGGAAAGCCTCGACATTGTCACCGTAACCATAAGCCTGGATGATCCAGGCGCCGAGCGTGTCATAGAGCACCGCGCCGATGGCATAGCCGAACAAGCCCCCAATGACCGACGCCACCGTGCAGACACCGGCATAGAAAAAAGCCTTGTCCGGCCGCGCCAGCGCCATCGGCACGAGAAGCACATCCGGCGGGACCGGAAAGAATGAACTTTCGGCAAAGGAGACGAGCGCCAGCGCCCAGGCAGCGTATGGGCTTGCGGCAAGCGACAATGTCCAGTCGTAGAGGCGGCGCAGCATTGGGACCGCTTAAGCTGCCCCGCCAGTCTTGTCCATCGCCATCGCGCGTTGCGGTTACCAAATCCGCAAACACGCGGCATGACTGCCACGGTTCTCGCCAGGCGGGCAGGAAACGCATGATTGTCGGCGCATGATTGTTCTTGAGGCCCGAAAGCGTTATTGCGTGGGTGTGACCGCTCATTCCCGCCCCCCCACCCACCGTCAGGAACTGCCGGCAGCAGCCGGCGAATCCGTCGCGTTGCGCTATGAGGCGCTCGTCGCCACGGGCACGGTAGAGCGCGATGAGGCGCAGCTCGTGCTCATCGCGCAACTCGATCGGCTCGTGGAAACGTTGCGGCGGGCCGAGAAGGCCAAGGCCGCGCCGAAGCGCCCCTTCGCGTGGCTGCTGGGTCGGCGCGAGCGTGACAATGGAGCGGTGGTCCGTGGGCTCTATGTCTGGGGTTCTGTCGGGCGTGGCAAGACGATGCTGATGGACCTCTTCTTCGAGGTCGCACCGGTCGCACTGAAACGGCGGGCGCATTTCCACGCCTTCATGAGCGATGTGCACGAGCGCATCTTCCACTTCCGGCAGCGCGTCAAGCGCGGCGAGGAGAAGGACACAGACCCGATCCCCCACGTGGCGGCCGAACTCGCGAAGGAAGCCGAGCTTCTGTGCTTCGACGAATTCGCGGTGACCGATATCGCTGACGCGATGATCCTCGGGCGCCTTTTCACCAGCCTCTTCTCGCTCGGCGTCGTGGTGGTCGCGACGTCCAACGTCGTGCCTGACCGTCTCTATGAGGACGGGCTCAATCGGGCGCTTTTCCTGCCGTTCATCGCTCTCCTCAAGGAGCGGATGGACGTGGTCAAGCTCCAGTCGCGGACGGATTTCCGGCTTGAGAAACTCGCCGGGAGCCCGGTCTTCATCGTGCCCGACGATGACAACGCCCGACAGCGCCTGGATACGATGTTCCACGCGCTCACCGGCTCCACCGGCGGACCCATGTCATTGACGGTGAAGGGGCATCCGGTGGAGGTGCCTTGCGCGGCCGGCGGCGTCGCACGCTTCGCCTTCACCGATCTCTGCAGCAAGCCGCTCGGCGCCTCCGATTACCTCGCGCTGGCGGAACGCTTCCATACCCTCATCGTCGAGAACATTCCGGCGCTCAATTTCGAACGCCGCAATGAAGCCAAGCGCTTTATTACCCTCGTCGATACGCTCTACGACCGGCATGTGAAACTTCTCGCGTCCGCGGCGGCGGAGCCGCAGAACCTCTACCATGCCGATCAGGGACGCGAGGCCTTTGAATTCGACCGCACGGTCTCTCGCCTGATCGAGATGCAGTCCGAGGAATATCTCTCTGCGCCCCACGGGCGCGGCGACTCCACCGGCTCGGGCGACAGTACCGGGCTCGTGGAGACCTGATGACGGTGCGCCCGCCGCTGCCGAGGGATCATCGCGGCAGAAGCGTCCGTGACAGGAGCGTCCGCGGCCAACCTGGTCCGCTCACAGCAAGCCCCGCATCGACGTCCCCAGGCGCAAGCCCGCATGGCTAGACATCCATCGGCCAAACAGCCTTCACCTAGAAATCCTTTGACCAAGCCGACCAATATCGCGCCCGACAGGGTGGACGCGCGCCTCATCGCCATCGCCAATGAGCATGTGCGCAAGTTCGGTCCGGGCAAGATGACCGTGGTGGCTGTCGCCGAGGCGGCTGGCATGACCCATGCCAACGTCTACCGCTATTTCCCCTCGAAAAATGCCCTGATCGATGCGGTCGTCGGTGAGGCGCTGAAACCGATCGAGACCGTGATCGCGGACGTGGCGAGCGCGCCGGACCCTGCCGACGACAAGCTGGAGCGGCTGGTCCTCGACCTCGCGCGCCTCTATCGCACGCTGATGGAGCAGAACGCGCCGGTGTTCCGCCTCTTCGTCACAGCGACCCTCGAGAACCGGGCCGTCGCGCGTCGGCATCGCGGACGGGTGCGCATGCTGGTTGAACGTGTGGTCGACGAGGGCATAGCGACGGGCGCATTCGAGCCGCGCGACCGGGAAGGCGCCCTCTCCTTCCTGACCGACGTGCTTTACCGCTTCACCCACCCGAGCGCCATTCTGGCGGACGCTGGGGTCCCGCGTGACGTGCTCGACAGGCGCCTCGCAGCGGTGGTGCGGGTAGCCCTGCGGGCCTTGTCCGTCGGCCTGATCTAGGGTCCGGGAAAGCCGAAAAGTTACATTTTTCAAATTCTGTTACTAACTCGAATCGCTGAGCTCAATGCACTCGGAAGCCCTCCGGGGATTCCCATAAGCTCCTGCAATTGAATTAGTTTTATAAGCAACCGGCATGGCGGACGCGCAGGCGGCCTTTCACCGTCGCGTAGGCTGCCAACCCGGCTGTCACAACCTTGACTTGATGCAGTGCTGCCTTTGAGGCAAAGAACCTCGGTATTCCCGAGGGCATGATCCCTCCCCTTCAAAGCCAAGGACGTTTTCTATGGCCCGTAAGAAGATCGCTCTGATCGGCGCAGGCCAGATCGGCGGCACGCTCGCGCATCTGGCTGGTCTCAAGGAACTCGGCGACATCGTCCTCTTCGACATCGCAGAGGGCACCCCCCAGGGCAAGGCCCTCGACCTCGCGGAATCCTCCCCGGTCGACGGTTTCGACGCCGCCTATTCGGGAACGCAGTCTTACGCCGACATCGCCGGTGCTGATGTCATCATCGTCACCGCTGGCGTGCCGCGCAAGCCCGGCATGAGCCGCGACGATCTTCTCGGCATCAACCTCAAGGTCATGGACTCGGTCGGCCAGGGCATCAAGCAGTATGCGCCCGACGCCTTCGTCATCTGCATCACCAACCCGCTCGACGCGATGGTGTGGGCCCTGCAGAAGGCCTCGGGCCTGCCGAAGAACAAGATCGTCGGCATGGCCGGCGTGCTCGACTCCGCCCGCTTCCGTTACTTCCTCGCGGAAGAATTCAAGGTCTCGGTCGAGGACGTCACCGCCTTCGTGCTGGGCGGCCACGGCGACGACATGGTGCCGCTCGCCCGTTACTCCACCGTTGCCGGCATCCCGCTCACGGATCTCGTCAAGCTCGGCTGGACCAGCCAGGAGAAGCTCGACGCCATCATCGAGCGCACCCGCAAGGGCGGCGGCGAGATCGTCAACCTCCTCAAGACCGGCTCGGCCTTCTATGCGCCGGCCGCTTCCGCCATCGCCATGGCGGAAAGCTTCCTCAAGGACAAGCGCCGGGTGCTGCCGGCGGCCGCCCATCTCACCGGCCAGTATGGCGTCAAGGACGTCTTCGTCGGCGTGCCGATCGTCATCGGCGCCAATGGTGTCGAGCGCATCGTCGAAATCGAGCTGAACGAGGCCGAGAAGGCGGAATTCGCCAAGTCGGTCGCGGCAGTCGAAGGCCTGATCGAAGCCTGCAAGGGCATCAATCCCGCCTTTGCGTGACCAGCGCGGCCGCAGGAGGTGTCCGGCGACGGTGGTTACCGGAACACCTTATTGTGGCCCGCTTCTGTCTTCATCGAGAGTGCCGGATGTTGTCCGGCCTCTGCCGGACAACGGCCCAGTTCCGCAGCTGAAAGGCTAAACGGATGAATATTCACGAGTACCAGGGCAAGGCCATCCTCAAGGAATTCGGCGCCCCCGTTTCGGCCGGTCGGGCCGTTTTTTCGGTCGATGAGGCCGAAGCCGCCGCCAAGGAGCTTGGCGGCCCACTGTGGGTGGTGAAAAGCCAGATCCACGCCGGCGGCCGCGGCAAGGGCAAGTTCAAGGAGCCTGAGGCTGGCGAGAAGGGCGGCGTCCGCCTCGCCAAGTCGGTGGACGAGGTCAAGACCTTCGTCGGCCAGATGCTCGGCAACACCCTCGTCACGATCCAGACGGGCCCCGCTGGCAAGCAGGTCAACCGCATCTATATCGAGGACGGCTCCGACATCGAGAGCGAGTTCTATCTCTCCGCTCTCGTCGATCGCTCCACCGGCCGCGTCGCTTTCGTCGTCTCGACGGAAGGCGGCATGGACATCGAGGAAGTCGCGCATAAGACGCCCGAGAAGATCCACACCTTCTCTGTCGACCCCGCGACCGGGGTGATGCCGCACCACGGCCGGACCGTGGCTCAGGCCCTCGGTCTCACCGGCGACCTCGCCAAGCAGGCCGGCCAGCTCATCACCCAGCTTTATGCCGCCTTCGTCGCCAAGGACATGGCGATGCTCGAGATCAATCCGCTGATCGTCACCAAGGACGGCCAGCTCAAGTGCCTCGACGCCAAGGTCTCGTTCGATTCCAATTCGCTCTACCGTCATCCCGACGTTGTCGCCCTGCGTGACGTGACGGAAGAGGACGAGAAGGAAATCGAGGCGTCCAAGTACGACCTCGCCTATATCGCGCTCGACGGCACGATCGGCTGCATGGTCAACGGCGCCGGCCTCGCCATGGCGACCCTCGACATCATCAAGCTCTACGGCGAAGAGCCGGCGAACTTCCTCGATGTCGGCGGCGGCGCCTCGGAGGAGAAGGTCACGGCCGCCTTCAAGATCATCACCTCGGATCCCAACGTGAAGGGCATCCTGGTCAACATCTTCGGCGGCATCATGAAGTGCGACGTCATCGCGCGCGGCGTCATCGCCGCGGTGAAGGCCGTCGGTCTTGAAGTGCCGCTGGTCGTCCGCCTCGAAGGCACCAATGTCGAGGAAGGCAAGACCATCATTCGCGAATCCGGCCTGAACGTCATTCCGGCCGACGATCTCGATGACGCGGCGCAGAAGATTGTCGCGGCCGTGAAGGGGACCCGCTGATGTCCATTCTCATCGACAAGAACACCAAGGTCATCACCCAGGGCTTCACGGGCAAGAACGGCACGTTCCACTCGGAGCAGGCCATCGCCTATGGAACCAATCTCGTTGGCGGCACCTCGCCCGGCAAGGGGGGTTCCAAGCACCTCGGCCTGCCGGTGTTCGACACCGTGCGCGAGGCGCGTGAGAAGACCGGCGCCGACGCCTCGGTGGTCTACGTGCCGCCGGCGGGCGCCGCTGACGCCATCTGCGAGGCCATCGACGCGGAGATCCCGCTGATCGTCTGCATCACGGAGGGCATTCCGGTGCTCGACATGGTGCGCGTGCGGCGCTCGCTCGATGCCTCGAAGTCGCGCCTCATCGGCCCGAACTGCCCGGGTGTCGTCACGGCCGGCCAGTCGAAGATCGGCATCATGCCGGCCAACATCTTCAAGCCCGGCAGCGTCGGCATCGTCTCGCGCTCGGGCACGCTGACCTATGAAGCGGTGTTCCAGACCTCCCAGGAAGGCCTCGGCCAGACCACGGCGGTCGGCATCGGCGGCGATCCGGTCAAGGGCACCGAGTTCATCGAGGTGCTGGACATGTTCCTCTCCGATCCCGCGACCGAGTCGATCGTCATGATCGGCGAGATCGGCGGCGCGGCCGAGGAAGATGCCGCGGAGTTCATCGCCCGCGAGGCGAAGAAGGGCCGCAAGAAACCGATGGTCGGCTTCATCGCCGGCCGCACCGCCCCTCCCGGCCGCCGCATGGGCCATGCTGGCGCCATCATTTCGGGCGGTAAGGGCGGCGCCGAAGACAAAATCGCGGCGATGGAGGCGGCGGGCATCCGCGTGTCGCCTTCACCGGCCCGCCTTGGCAAGACCCTGGTTGAGGTCTTGAAGGGATAAGACAGCTTTTTGCCTGGTCCGGCGCTAGCCGGACCAGGTTTACATCTGTCTTGTCCGGACGTTGCAGATCCTCATCTGAGGGTCGAAGAGGAAAGGGTCTGGAAACCTTCTGGGAATATTGCGGTTCGATCGCCATATGACCGGCGGGGATCCAAGAGATCCAGTTTGATCGAAACGGGAGCGCCCCAGGCGGTCCCTCTCGCCGCGAAACCGGGTTGCGGCGGGAGAAGCCGGCCTTCGATGGCCGCGCATATGCCTTCGCAGCCGCACCCACGCGTGTGTTGCAGAGGTCCCGGCCAGGATGAAGACGATGGCACGCCAGGACGTGAACGACATCTTTGCTCAAACTTCCTTCCTCTACGGTGGCAATGCCGCCTATCTGGAGGAGCTCTACGCCCGCTACCAGCAGAACCCGTCCTCCGTCGACGAGCAGTGGCAGACGTTCTTTGCCGGGCTGAAGGACGAGGGGTCGACGATCGTCGAGAACGCGCGCGGCGCGTCCTGGAAGCGGCCGAACTGGCCGATCGTCGCCAATGGCGAGCTCGTCTCGGCGCTGGACGGCAACTGGATCGGCGTCGAGAAGGCGATCGGCGACAAGATCAAGGGCAAGGCCCAGGCGAAGGGCGTCGAGCTCAGCCAGGCCGAGGTCGAGCAGGCGGCCCGCGACAGCGTGCGCGCTATCATGATGATCCGCGCCTATCGCATGCGCGGCCACCTCCACGCCGATCTCGATCCGCTGGCGCTCGAACCGCGCGGCGATCACGAGGAACTGCACCCCTCGACCTACGGCTTCGGGCCGCAGGACTACGATCGCAAGATCTTCATCGACAACGTGCTCGGTCTCGAGTTCGCCACCATCAACCAGATGCTGGAGATCCTGCGGCGCACCTATTGCCAGACGCTGGGCGTCGAGTTCATGCATATCTCCGATCCGACCGAAAAGGCCTGGATCCAGGAGCGCATCGAGGGGCCGGACAAGGAGATCAGCTTCACCCGCGAGGGCAAGCGCGCGATCTTCAACAAGCTCGTCGAGGCGGAAGGATTCGAGAAGTTCCTCGACGTCAAGTACACCGGCACCAAGCGCTTCGGCCTCGACGGCAGCGAGTCGATGATCCCGGCGCTCGAGCAGATCATCAAGCGCGGCGGCGCGCTGGGCGTTCGCGATATCGCGCTCGGCATGGCGCACCGCGGCCGTCTGAACGTGCTCGCGCAGGTCATGGGCAAGCCGCACCGCGCCATCTTCCACGAGTTCAAGGGCGGATCCTTCGCGCCTGACGACGTGGAAGGCTCCGGTGACGTGAAGTACCATCTCGGCGCCTCGTCGGACCGTGAGTTCGACGGCAACCGCGTCCACCTTTCGCTCGCCGCCAACCCCTCGCATCTCGAGATCGTCGATCCCGTCGTGCTCGGCAAGGTGCGCGCGAAGCAGGACCAGCTCGGCGACACCGTCGAGCGTTCGAAGGTGCTGCCGCTCCTCATCCATGGCGACGCGGCCTTCGCCGGCCAGGGCGTCGTGGCGGAATGCCTCGGCCTCTCCGGCCTGAAGGGCCACCGCACCGGCGGCTCCCTGCATTTCATCATCAACAACCAGATCGGCTTCACGACCAATCCGCGCTACGCGCGCACCTCGCCTTATCCGTCGGATCTCGCCAAGATGGTCGAGGCGCCGGTGTTCCACGTGAATGGCGACGACCCGGAAGCCGTGACCTTCGCCGCGAAGATCGCCATCGAGTTCCGGCAGAAGTTCCACAAGCCTGTCGTCATCGACATGTTCTGCTACCGCCGCTTCGGCCATAACGAGGGCGACGAGCCGGCGTTCACCCAGCCGATCATGTACAAGAAGATCCGCCAGCATCCGACGTCGCTGGAGATCTACGGCAAGAAGCTCGTGGCCGAGGGCGTGCTGGCCGAAAGCGAGGTCGAGGAGGCCAAGGCCGCCTGGCGCGCGAGGCTCGAGGGCGAGTTCGAATCGGCGCAGACCTACAAGCCCAACAAGGCTGACTGGCTGGATGGCCGCTGGTCAGGGCTCAAGGCTGTCCGCGAGGACGCCGACGATCCGCGCCGGGGGGCGACCGGCCTGCCGGACGCGACCCTGAAGACCATGGGCGAACGCCTGACCACGGTGCCGGAAGGCTTCCATCTACACCGCACGATCCAGCGCTTCCTCGACAACCGTCGCAAGACGATCGAGGAAGGCCAGGGCATCGACTGGGCGACCGGCGAGGCGCTTGCCTTCGGCTCGCTGCTGCTTGAAGGCCACCCCGTCCGCCTGTCCGGCCAGGACGTCGAGCGCGGCACTTTCAGCCAGCGCCATTCGGTGCTGCTCGACCAGGAGAACGAGGACCGCTACACGCCCCTCAACAACTTGGACGAGAACCAGGCCCGCTACGAGGTCATCAACTCGATGCTCTCGGAAGAGGCGGTGCTCGGCTTCGAATATGGCTACACGCTGGCCGAGCCGAATGCGCTGACCCTGTGGGAAGCGCAGTTCGGTGACTTCGCCAACGGCGCCCAGGTGGTCGTCGACCAGTTCATCTCGTCGGGCGAGCGCAAGTGGCTGCGCATGTCGGGCCTCGTGATGCTGCTTCCGCATGGCTATGAAGGCCAGGGGCCGGAGCATTCCTCCGCCCGCCTGGAGCGCTATCTGCAGCTCTGCGCCGAGGACAACATGCAGGTCGCGAACTGCACGACGCCGGCGAACTACTTCCATATCCTGCGCCGGCAGCTGAAGCGCGAGTTCCGCAAGCCGCTCATCCTGATGACGCCGAAGTCGCTGCTGCGCCACAAGCGCTGCGTCTCGACGCTGGACGAGCTCTCCGAGGGCACGAGCTTCCACCGCATCCTGCGGGATGACGCCGAGCGTCTGCCGAAGGAGAAGATCAAGCTCGTCAAGGACGAGAAGATCCGCCGGGTCGTGATCTGCTCGGGCAAGGTCTACTACGACCTCTATGAGGAGCGCGAGAAGCGCGGCATCGACGACATCTTCTTCCTGCGCGTCGAGCAGCTCTATCCGTTCCCGGCCAAGACGCTTGCCGGCATCCTTTCCCGCTTCCGCAACGCTGAGGTGTTGTGGTGCCAGGAAGAGCCCAAGAACATGGGGTCGTGGAACTTCGTCGAACCCTATCTCGAATGGGTGCTCGACCATTCCGGCCTCAAGGCGACGCGTCCGCGCTATGTCGGACGTCCCGCCTCGGCCTCCACGGCTGTCGGCCAGATGTCCAAGCATCTGGCACAGTTGCAGGCTTTCCTTGACGAGGCGCTGGCTTCCTGAGGGAAGCCTTCGCCCCGCCCCCTCAAGCTGGCCGCAAGGCCTTAGATCGTCAGGCATCCGGCCCGGCCGGAAGACAGCAAGAAGCGAACATCATGGCGACCGAAATCCGTGTGCCGACCCTCGGCGAATCCGTGACGGAGGCCACCATCGGCCGGTGGTTCAAGAAACAGGGCGAGGCCGTGAAGGCCGATGAGCCGCTCGTCGAACTCGAAACCGACAAGGTGACGCTGGAGGTCAACGCTCCGGCCGCCGGCGTGCTCGCCGAGATCACCGTCAAGGAAGGCGACACCGTCGAGGTTGGCGCCCTGCTCGGCTCGCTCAGCGAAGGTGGCGCGGGTGCTACTCCCGCCAAGGCGGCTGAAAAGCCCGCGGCAAAGCCGGCGCCTGCTCCGGCCGCCGCTCCGGCGCCGGCACCCGCCGCTGCTCCCTCCAAGGGTGACAATGGTCCGGCGGTCGGCCGCATCGCGGCCGAAACCGGGCTTGATCCGGCCAAGGTCGCCGGCACCGGCAAGGACGGTCGCGTGACCAAGGGCGATATCCTCGGCGCGCTGTCCAGCGGCGCGGCCTCCGCCCAACCAGCCCAGCCCGTGCAGCTGCGCGCGCCGTCGGCTCCGGATGATGCCTCGCGCGAAGAGCGCGTGCGCATGACCAAGCTGCGCCAGACCATCGCGCGCCGCCTGAAGGAAGCCCAGTCCGCCGCCGCCATGCTGACGACGTTCAACGATGTCGACATGTCCGGCGTGATGGATCTGCGCAACCAGTACAAGGATGTGTTCGAGAAGAAGCACGGCGTGAAGCTTGGCTTCATGGGCTTCTTCGTGAAGGCCTGCGTGCAGGCGCTGAAGGACGTGCCGGCCGTCAATGCCGAGATCGACGGCACGGACATCATCTACAAGAACTACTACCACATCGGCGTCGCCGTCGGCACGGACAAGGGCCTCGTCGTGCCCGTAGTCCGCGATGCGGACCAGCTGTCGATCGCCGGCATCGAGAAAGAGATCGCCGAGTACGGGAAGCGCGCCCGTGACGGCAAGCTGACGATCGAGGAGATGCAGGGCGGCACCTTCACCATTTCCAACGGCGGTGTCTACGGTTCGCTTCTCTCCACGCCGATCCTCAACGCGCCGCAGTCCGCGATCCTCGGAATGCACCGCATCGAGCAGCGGCCCGTGGTGAAGAACGGCCAGATCGTCGCCCGACCGATGATGTATCTCGCGGTGTCCTACGACCACCGTCTCATCGACGGTAAGGAAGCGGTCACGTTCCTGGTCCGCATCAAGGAAAACCTCGAGGACCCGACACGCCTCGTGCTGGACCTCTGATCCAGACCCTATAGTCGCTAGGGCGCTGGTCGCTCGGGACCACCGCTTCGTTCCAGAACCGGAATTCACTCATCGGGTTCTGAAGGAAAGGCTGGTGCGATGGATGGCGTTCTGGTGATCACAGGCGGTGGCCGGGGTATTGGCCGCGCCACCGCGTTCAAGGCCGCGGCCGCGGGCTATCGCGTGGCCATCAGTTACGTCTCGGATGCCACTGCGGCTGATGCCGTGGTGGCCCGGATAAGCGAGGCTGGCGGCACGGCTATTGCCGTGAAGGGGGATGTCGCTGACGAGGCGGACGTCGTTCGCCTTTTCGCCGAGGCCGACAAGCTTGGCCCCCTCGCGGGGCTGATCAACAATGCTGGCATCGTTGATCGCGCGGCGCCGCTCGCCGACATGTCATTCGAACGCATCACCCGCATGATGATGGTGAACGTTGTCGGCAGCCTCATCGCCGCCCGCGAGGCGGTGCGCCGCATGTCCACCAGCTCCGGCGGGCAGGGCGGCGTCATCGTCAATCTGTCCTCGCGCGCCGCCGCGCTGGGCGGCGCCAAGCAGTATATCGACTACGCCGCCGCGAAGGGTGCCATCGACAGCTTTACCCATGGGCTCGCCCTGGAGGTCGCCGACCAGGGCATCCGTGTTGCCGGCGTCAGGCCCGGCATCATCGACACCGATATCCATGCTAGCGGCGGCGATCCTGGCCGGGTCGCCCGCATGCGCAGCATGCTCCCGATGGGCCGCGAGGGCAGCGCGGACGAGGTCGCGGAGGCGATCATGTGGCTCATCTCCGACAAGGCCAGCTATGTGACCGGCACGACGATCGATGTATCGGGCGGCCGTTAGAGCATGATCCCAAAAGTGGATACCGGTTTTTGGAAAAGAGCATGCTCGGAGCAAAAACTTAAAGCGGTTTGCAAGAAGGAAAGAACGCGAAATGGCTGACGCTTACGATCTCGTCGTCATCGGCACTGGACCGGGCGGCTATGTCTGCGCCATCCGGGCCGCCCAGCTCGGCCTGAAGACGGCCGTCGTCGAGAAGCGCAAGACCCATGGCGGCACGTGCCTGAACGTCGGCTGCATCCCGTCCAAGGCGCTGCTCTATGCCTCAGAGAAGTTCCACGAGGCCTCCCATGCCTTCGCCAAGATGGGCATAGGCGTGTCGGCGCCGAAGATCGACATTGCCCAGCTGCAGGCCTTCAAGCAGGAAGGCGTCGACGGCAACGTCAAGGGCGTGGAGTTCCTTCTCAAGAAGAACAAGGTCGATGTGTTCTTCGGCACGGGAAGCATTCCGGCCGCCGGTTCGGTCTCCGTGAAGGCTGAGGACGGTTCGGTCCAGACGATCGCCACGAAGTCGATCGTCATCGCGACCGGCTCGGATGTCGCCAGGCTCCCCGGCGTCACCATCGACGAGAAGATCGTGGTGTCGTCGACCGGCGCGCTCGAGCTGGCGAAGACGCCCAAGAAGCTCGTCGTCGTCGGCGCCGGCGTCATCGGCCTCGAGCTCGGCTCAGTCTGGCAGCGCCTCGGCGCCGAGGTCACGGTGATTGAGTATCTCGACCGCATCCTGCCCGGCATGGACGGCGAGGTCGCCAAGCAGTTCCAGCGCATCCTTGCCAAGCAGGGCTTCACCTTCAAGCTGTCGAGCAAGGTCACCAAGGTCGAGACGGCCAAGAACGGCGCCAAGGTCACCGTCGAGCCCGCCGCTGGCGGCGACGCCGAAACGCTCGATGCCGATATCGTGCTCGTCGCGATTGGCCGCACGCCTTACACCGACGCCCTTGGCCTCGCCGAGCTCGGCGTCGAGCTCGACAAGCGCGGCCGTGTCGTGGTCGACAGCCACTATGCGACCAAGGTTCCCGGCGTCTACGCCATCGGCGACGTCATTGCCGGCCCGATGCTCGCGCACAAGGCCGAGGACGAGGGCGTGGCGGTGGCCGAAATCCTCGCCGGCAAGGCAGGCCACGTGAATTACGAGGTCATCCCGAGCGTGGTCTACACCTTTCCGGAGGTGGCCTCCGTCGGCCGCACCGAGGAAGAACTCAAGGAAGCGGGCATCACTTATCACGTCGGCAAGTTCCCCTTCACGGCCAATGGCCGCGCCAAGGTGAACCACACCACCGACGGCTTCGTGAAATTCCTGGCGGATGCCACGACGGACCGTGTGCTCGGCTGCCACATCGTCGGCCCCGAGGCCGGCGAAATGATCCACGAAGTGGCCGTGCTGATGGAATTCGGCGGCTCGTCGGAGGATCTCGCCCGCACCTGCCATGCCCATCCGACCCGCTCCGAAGCGGTCAAGGAAGCCGCCATGGCCGTGGAGAAGCGCTCGATCCACATGTGAGCGCGAGACGCACCTCACTGAAGATGCTGATCCCCGGCCTCGCGCCGGGGATTTTTTATGGCGTCCGTGTGGATCTCTAGCCAGCCACGCCGGCCGCGCGGGGACTGCACGTGCGCCAACCTATGATAAAAGTGGTTACGGTGCGCCCACCGCACTTTTTCCGTCCATCTGATGGAAGGAGGCCCCGCCGGTTTCTCTCTTCCCGCAAGGAGAGGGCTTGGATTTAGAGGCGATCTCCGGAGCGGGTACCCCTCACCCGCGCCTACGGCGCGACCTCTCCCGTCGGGAGAGGTGAGCACCACCGACATCGGCCGCGACATCAGG
This sequence comes from Parvibaculum sp., assembly GCF_019635935.1. Lineage (NCBI taxonomy): Bacteria > Pseudomonadati > Pseudomonadota > Alphaproteobacteria > Hyphomicrobiales > Parvibaculaceae > Parvibaculum > Parvibaculum sp. The sequence continues at coordinate 14,577 of NZ_JAHBYN010000005.1, forward strand.
CATTGGCGTCCCCTCTCCCGGGCGGGAGAGGGACAGGGTGAGGGAAGCAGCGGGTTACCGTCGCGGCTCGACGTGGGAGCATCGCATCGGAACCACCAGCCCCAATAAAAAAGGCAGCCGCCTCGACTGAGGACGGCTGCTATTTATTTCTGGAGGTCGTCTGTCGGTTAGTGTCAGCCCGTCTGCGTGGTTGACGGGGCCTGGATCGTCTGTTGGCTGTCGAGCGAAGATGTATGCTTCGGGCCGCAATCCGCAAAAGCGGCCGGAGCAAAAGCCGCACTGGCGGCGAGGGTCAAGGCGAGGATCAGTGAACGCATCGTCTTTCTCCTTCAAGGGTTCTTGGTTCAACTGAGGATAACTGTTTTCCCATAGATTGGTCCCCTTTGCAGGCTACACGGCATATCGCGGAGAACAAGATGGGGGTGACATTCGTTCTGCACTAAGATCAGCCATCTCACGCAATAGTGTGCGACAGAAGGAGAAAGATCATGGCGGGAAGCGTGAACTCCATCCCGGACAACGGCGCCCCGAAGCCCTACATCTGCGTCAGCCGTGGGAACGAAGCCATCGCCTTCTACAGGCAAGTGTTCGATGCCGTGGAAACGCTGAAGATCTCGGATCCGGCAGGAAAAGTCGGGCATGCCGAACTGACCATCGGCGAGGGCAGCATGATGCTCTGCGACGAGTTTCCGGAATACGGCGCTCTCAGCCCTGAAACCATCGGCGGTTCACCGGTCGTCCTGCATATCTACGTCAAGGATGCGGATGCCACCGTCGCCAAGGCGGAGGCTGCGGGCGCGACCATATTGAAGCCGGTCGAGGATCAGTTTTATGGCGATCGCGGCGGAAAGCTCAAGGATCCGTTCGGGCATATCTGGTGGGTCTCCACCCGCATCGAGGACATATCGCACGATGAAATGCGCCGACGCGCCAAGGAACTCTACGGCATGAGCTGACAGGGGTCCGCCCGGGCTGATCCTGTTTGGAGCGTTCACCGGGGAGCCACCGAAGCGCCTTGCAAAGACCACGAAAGGCGGGCACGAGCGGGGGGCGATGTCCGGAGTTAGTCCATGCGCCGCCTGTTGAAGCCGCTGTGGTTCCTTCTCGCCGTGCTCTTCCTGGTGGAGGCATGGCTGTGGGATAGGCTTGCCCCCGTTGTCGCCGGCATCGTCGGGCTGCTGCCATGGGCCGAATGGTCGAAGAAGCTCGCCGCCCTTATCAAGCGCCTGCCCCCGCTGGCCGTGGCCGCGCTCTTCATCGTGCCGGCGAGCCTGCTGCTGCCGGTCAAGCTTCTCGCGCTCTGGCTCCTCGCCAATGAGCACTGGTTCATGGCGGTTGGTCTGCTCGTCGTCGCCAAGATGCTCGGGCTTGGCGTCACGGCCTATCTCTTCGAGCTATGCCGCGAGAAGCTCCTCGAGTTGCCGTGGTTCGCCTGGCTCTACCGGCGTCTTCTCGAGATCCGCGCCTGGGCGCATCGTCAGACCGAGCCCGCGCGCAGGGCGGTCCGGTCGGCCATCGCCGCCGTGCGGCTTCGCCTTGGCCTTAATGGGCAGCTGAGGCGACGTATCTCGCTTTTGCGCCGGCGCACCCGCCGCTTCGGCTGAACCGGCTGATCGTGCAGGCGTCGCCAGATCCCTTACGCACAGAGCCGTTAAGCTCTTGGATGGGCGGCGTCGTAGGCCGCGAGCAGCCTCGCCGCGTCAACCTTCGTGTAGTTCTGCGTCGTTGACAGGGACGCGTGGCCCAGCAGCTCCTGAATGGCCCTGAGATCCCCCCCGCGACCGAGCAGATGCGTCGCGAAGGAATGCCGCAAGGCGTGCGGCGTCGCGCTGGCGGGCAGCCCGAGCGCGCCGCGCAGGTTCTCCATGACGAGCTGGACGATACGCGGCGACAGCGGACCACCACGTGTGCCCACGAAGAGCGGACCTTCCGGCGGCAGGGGATGGGGGCAGGCCGCGATATAGTCCGCGATGGCACGCGATACCTGCGGCAGCACGGGCACGCCGCGCGTCTTGCCCCCCTTGCCCGTCACCGCGATGTCCATCTGCCCATCGACGGGCGCGTGACGGCGCTGGAGGCCAAGCGCCTCGCTGATACGCAAGCCGCACCCGTAGAGCAGCGCCAGCACGGCCGCATCGCGTGCCAGGATCCACTCCGCCCGGTCATCGCCGGCCCGGCTCTCGATCGTCGTAACGGCCTTCGCCGCCGTGACCGCGAGCGGACGCGGCAGGTTCTTCTTCACCTTGGGACCCCGCACCGCCGCGAAGGCCGACGCGTTGCCCGCGCCGCTCCGTTCGAGATGCCGGGCGAAGGAGCGCAGCGCCGCAAGCTGGCGCATGAGGGAGTGGCTGCCGATGCCATCGCGCCGTCGGGCCGCGAGGAAAGCCCTGATATCGGCCGGCCCAAGCGCCGCGATGGTGCGCAAGCTGGCCGGCTCTCCCTGATATTCGGTCAGGAAGGTCAGGAATTGTCTGAGATCACGCCCATAGGCTTCAACGGTCTTGGGCGACAGGCGGCGCTCGGCGGCGAGATAGGAGAGCCACGTCGTGGTCGCCACGAACAGACCATGCCCGGCCTCCGCGCCGTCCTTGTCCACCGGCGTGCCGGCCGAAGCGGGCGAATCATCGGTGGGCAGGATCGGCTGATGTCTCGGCTGATATCTCGACATGGAATCATTATCCGTGATTCGTCCTAATCCCAGGTGAACGGCTCCGATGGCGCGGCTGATCGCCATGCAGGCCGCACGCCCGCGTAGTGGGGATGAACATCCGTCCCGGCAGTGCTATGCCTGCCGCCATGAGTATCGCAACGTCATGAGCATCACCGAGGCAAGCCCCACGATCAATGCATCGTCCGGCCAGGTCGCAGACGTGCTCGTGCCCGTCGCGCTTGATACGGCCTATTCCTACAAGGTCCCGGCGAGTCTCACCCTGAGCGCGGGTGATGTGGTCGTGGTGCCGCTCGGGCCGCGCGAGACCGTTGGCGTGGTATGGGAGACACGGCCCGGCGAAGGCGGCAACCTCAAGGCGGTTGTTGGTCGCGTCGATACGACGCCCATGGGCCCGGCCTTGCGGAAGCTCGTCGAATGGATCGCCTGGTACACCGTGTCGCCGCGCGGCCTTGCCCTGCGGCTCGCGCTGCGCGTGCCCGACCCGAGCCGCCCGGAAGCGCTCCGCGTTGGTGTGCGGCTGGCCGGGCCACCACCGGCCCGGATGACACCGGGGCGGCAGCGCGTGCTGGCGCTGGCGCAGGACGGGCTCGTCTTCACCAAGAAGGCGCTGGCCGAAGAAGCGGCGGTGAGCCAGGCCGTGGTCAACGGCCTGATCGATGAAGGCACGCTGGAGACGGTGGCGCTGGCGCAGGAACCGGTCGCGCTGCCACCGAACCCCGCCTTTGCCCAAGCGAGCCTTTCCGCCGCGCAGCAGGAAACGGCTGATGCCTTGCGCCAGACCGTCGGCGAAGGTGTGTTCTCGGTCACGCTGGTGGAGGGCGTGACGGGTTCCGGCAAGACGGAAGTCTATTTCGAGGCCATCGCCGAGGCTCTGGCGCGCGGCAAACAGGCGCTCATCCTGATGCCGGAAATCGCCCTCACCGCCCAGTTTCTGGAGCGCTTCGCCAGCCGCTTCGGGGTGAGGCCAGCCGAGTGGCATTCGGGCGTCGCCGCGCGCCGGCGTGAGCGCATCCATCTCGGCGTGGCAAGCGGCGAGGTGCGCGTGGTCGTCGGCGCGCGCTCGGCCCTGTTCCTGCCCTTCCGCGAGCTCGGCATCATCGTGGTCGATGAGGAGCATGAGACGGCCTACAAGCAGGAAGACAATGTGCAATACCATGCCCGCGACATGGCCGTGGTGCGCGGGCGCATCGAGAATTTTCCCGTTGTTCTGACCTCGGCGACACCATCGATCGAGACCAAGGTCAACGCCCAGTCCGGACGCTATCGCTATCTCACCCTGCCGGAGCGTTTCGGCGGCCGCGCCATGCCGACGATCCGCGCGATCGACCTGCGCCGCAGCCCCGCCGCGCGCGACCACTGGCTGTCGCCACCGCTCGTGGAGGCCATGCGCGAGACGATCGACCAGGGCGAGCAGACGCTGCTCTATCTCAACCGCCGTGGCTATGCGCCGCTGACGCTCTGCCGCTCTTGCGGACATCGCTTCCAATGCCCGAATTGTTCAGCCTGGCTGGTTGAGCATCGCTACCGACGCGCACTGGTCTGCCATCACTGCGGCCATGTGGAACGTCGGCCGGACAGTTGCCCGTCCTGCGGCACCGTGGATGCGCTGACGGCCTGCGGCCCCGGCGTGGAACGGCTGGCGGAGGAAGTCGCGGAGCATTTTCCGGACAAGCGCAGCATCGTCCTGTCGAGCGACATGCCGGGTGGCACGGAGCGGTTGCGCGAGGAACTCCAGGCCGTGGCCAACGGCGAATTCAGCATCGTCATCGGCACCCAGCTCGTGGCCAAGGGGCATAATTTCCCGGGGCTCACGCTGGTCGGCGTCGTCGATGCCGATATCGGGCTCGCCAATGGCGACCCGCGTGCCGCCGAGCGCACCTTCCAGCTCCTGCAGCAGGTGACGGGGCGCGCCGGTCGTTTCGAGAAACCCGGCCGCGCGCTCATCCAGACCTTCCAGCCGGATCATCCCGTGCTGCAGGCGCTCTTGTCCGGCAATGCCGAACGCTTCTACCGGGAAGAGATCGCCCAGCGCGAGGCGGCGGGCCTGCCCCCGTTCGGACGGCTTGCCGGCATCATCGTGGCGGCCCCCGACCGCAACGAGGCGGAGGCCCATGCCCGCGCGCTGGCGCGCACCGCCGAGACACCGCCGGACGTGCATGTGTTCGGCCCCGCCGAGGCGCCGCTGGCTCTGGTGCGCGGCCGCTACCGGTTCCGGCTTCTGGTGCGCGCCACCCGCGAGACCGACCTGCAGGGCTATCTGAGGGCGTGGATAGGGCGCGCGCCGCGCCCGCCGCAACGCATCCGCGTCACCATCGACGTCGATCCGCAGAGCTTTCTGTAGGACAGAGCGCCCTGCCGCCGGATTACAGGAGCTCAACCGTCTCGATCAAAATGACGTCGCCGAGCCCGGTCGCGGTGATCTTCTTGTATTCGGGGCAGTCTGCGAAATAGCCGAGAAGCCCCTCCTTGCCGATCCCCGCCTGCATGCTTTCGCGCCAGAATATCTCACCGGCGGCATCCGGGGACCTGCCCAGGATCTCCTGATAGAAAAGCGCGATCAGATCCTCGCTGGAGTGAGCCGTGCCGAAGCGGGTGGCAAACCGCTCGGTCGCCACGAGGTCACAGGCCAGCTCATGGTATCTTCCTCCCTTGTCGAGAGCATCCAATCTCGCGAAGACCATGTCGTCGGGTGGGTCATCGTCATAAACCGCGGCGCATAGGCGATAGGCGCGCCCCGCATTCCCCTCGGTATCGAATGCGAGCATCGCGTCCGAAAACTGAATCCGCTCCGTGTTGAGTAAGGTAAGCTCTGGATTGAAGCTTTGATCCGGCTTCCCATCTGGGGCATACTTTGTCTTCAGACTTAAAAATAATCCATCGTGCGTCCACGAAATATTATAAGCGTCGGACGTCGCCTGAATTATAACAGTATCTGTACCATCGCCCATATTGAGGGTACCATGGATCCATTCCCCCAATATCATTCTGTCATTGAGCGCCGTTGGCAGGCCACAGTCCGACATAAAAGCAGTATCAAGTGAAGAAAGGCTCAGGGCCCTGTTTTCCGGGGCTTTAGGTCCCAAGGCTGAGTGATGCCGCGAAGCGAACGCCTCCTCGACATGCGCGCGTTTCCCGTCGAGCGGAATGCCGTCGGGAAACAGCGTCCGCGCATGTGAGCCCATGAAACGGGGGGCACCATCGACAAACTGAATATTGCCATCCCAGCTGGATATATCTCCACTCGCCGGACGCAATGCGTTCGCCATGAACAACGCGTGGGCTATTTCATGGCGGAATACGGTTGTTGCGTCGAATCGATGCCGCTCGTCGAAAGCGCCGTCGAAGGACAGGTTTTCCAGAGAATTCAGACCTATCTTCACATGGATATCGGCTTCGTCAGGCTCGTTGTCGAACCCCGTGATCGCCTTGAAGGCCGGATGCGCCATGACGCGCATCCCTGCCACACCCTCCCGGCGGGCCATTGTCTTCAGACCATCGCCATGCGTCTCAGCGATATGCGC
>NZ_JAHBYN010000006.1 GCF_019635935.1 Parvibaculum sp.
TGGAGCCTATCACCAAGCCGGAAGCGTCGCCAATGCCTCCCTTTGCTTGGACCTGAGGGTGATCAAGCGCGCTCGATGGGACAATTGTTGCGAAATGCGGTGGCGCTCCGTGGAGGAACAAGCCGTAACACCTGGAGACGGAGATCCGGCGCTTGCAGGCGGGTTGGCATCATTCCAGCGGCCAGACCGATTCGTAGGGGACAGCCGATGTCGTCTGCAACAATCCGCCGTTCCGCGCATTATCGAAGGGGAGAGGGTCCGATCCTGAGCTGATCGGCACGTTTATCGGTATGCGCGCGTCGTGTGGCGTCAACGATGGATGGGCTCAGAATGCTCCACAACCGACAGGTAGGGCAGTTCTCGTTGATAGATAAACCGAAAATTCAGCGAGATGAGCGAACGTGTCTTCGCGTGGAGCGCTTGCGGTCAATCTGCGATAAGGACCGGATATCGTGGGAGAATTTCAATGAAGAATTTTATTATTATAGGGTTGCTTGCAATGGGCTTGGTTGCCTGTAACCCCAACGATCGCACCGATCGGACCATCGGTGGTGCCGCCATCGGTGCCGGCGCGGGTGCCCTGGTTGGCGGCTTGGCGACCGGCCGTGCGGGCGGTGCGCTCGCGGGTGCGGCCATCGGCGGTGTCGGCGGCGCCATCGTCGGGAATGCGACGACTCCCACCTGCCGTACCTATGTCTATCGCGGTCGTCGCTATCAGGAATGCTGAAGCAGCGCCGGTGTGAGTAAGCCGCCCGGCGCTTTCCAAAAGGATCCGAAACGGCTCGACCTCCAGGAAAGACTTCCGGGAAAGACGTGCGCTGGTGATCCCGGCGCACGTCGCAAGAGCGGTTTGGGCGGCCAAGCTCGTCGTCGACGGCGCCGCGATGAGATTCGTGTGGGAAGCTGGCGCGACGAATGATCTCTATCACCAATTGCGGCAAGTCACCGCTGGGCTCGTGCCGATATCGCGCTGCGCACTATGGCCCGTGAGATGTAGTTCTACGCGGAGGCGATGACGAGCCGGATCGCGCAGCTCGCCGTCATCGACGCTCATCCCTGCCTGTCACCGGCTGAGCATGACAAGGCCTTGGCGAGGACCAGCAAGACTTTTCGATGTGCTTTCGACACAGCCATTCCAGAGCTCAACCTACCTAGCTCGCCTTTTTTGTCACCAGTGTCAGCGTGCCGTCGTTGCTCAAGCTGGCCACGATGACCTCAGCCGACGTGCGCCCTTTCGATGTCAAGGCGGATTTGATCGCCGGCGTGGCATCAATCGACGCGCGCAGCTGCTGCAGCTCGGTGGGGCTCCGTTGCGCGGCCGCATTGTTGACTTCGGTGCGCGTGGCCTCGGGCAGCTCCTCGATGTCGAGGACCCGGACGCTGCGGATAGGCGGCGCTTCCTGGGGGGCTTGTTGCGAGGTGGCTGGCGGCTGTGTGGCGGGCGGTTGAGTGGAGGGCGCTTGGGCGTAAGCGACCGGGGAAAGCGCCAGGGTGGTGCCTGCCGCGAGTGCTATGATGAGACGCATCGATTATTCCTCAATAGGAAGTTTCGGATGACGTTCGTTGATATATTCACAATGAGGGGCGAATATGTCGGTCAGGTGATCATTCACTGACCGTAGGATGTCTATTCCGTGTGGCGCTTCCAGATTCGCCATGCGTATGGCGCGAATTGACGCTGGATATTCCAAAAAATCTACCTGGCGTGATCATTTTCGTCCGCGAATCCGACCGTCAATTTTAACATTCAATGAATATTATATTTTATTACTCAAAGGGGTTTATCTTTTGAACTTATTTCTTAGCGGAAGCCTGCAATGCGGCCGCGTCTGCACTATTCGCGTCGCCCGGATTTATCCATCTATGTATTGAAGAACTGGGGTAGAAAAAATCAACCTCGATCAGATACGAGCCTCGGCAAAAAGTCATCGCTTGGCGGTGATCTGAGCGAATTGTGCCGAGTGATCTTGAAATATAGTGGAGTGCATCTATGGCTAATGTTCTTGAGAAAGCTGGTACGGCAGCTATAAGAGGTAGCGCAGGTTTGAGGGATTGGCGTTACAAGGAAATAAGACATGGTGACGACGGCTACAATCTCTACCAGGACCGGATGACAAAGAAATACTGGGTTGGAACCGATGACAATCCCCGGCAGGTCTGGCTGAATGATCAGCACAAGTTCAACGAGGCTTGGTCGAGTTCCAGCTTCAAGCAATTCACGCCGTCCTACGTTCCACCCGCCGACGAGCAGTCGATATACGGGGCTCGCACTGTGCGGGATGTCAGCTTGGCAGAGCTGACCGAGCATGACTCCGGCTTTCGCGGGTCGGATGTGCCGATAGAGGATATCCGTGTTACGGGCGTCGACCCCAATGCCGAAATTCAGTCTTTGGCGATGGCCGGTTTCTGACATGCACCTGGATTTGACGTTCGAACGCGACATCCGCAGGGTGGCGCTTCCCGGTGCCGCCTCACCGCTTGTCGCCGCCATCGATCGTGGTCTACGGATCGCCTCATTCTGACGCCTTGCCCCGTGCCTGGGGCGATGAGCCAATGAAGTCGCAACCAACAGTTGCCTGGCATCGTGTCCTTTGCTCTAAGAGCGGACATGACAACGATTGCCGTTCCGGGACTACTGTCCTTCACTATCGCCATCTTGGTGTACTTTACCGGAGCGGGGCTCAATCGGGTGGTTGAGCCGCTGCGACGCTGGAATATTCCAGAGGCGGTCACCGGCGGCCTCATAGCCGCGCTCGTGACGCTCGCGGCCTACCATCTCTTCGATACCGCGGTTGCCTTCGATCTCCAGGCGCGCGACATGCTGCTCCTCTATTTCTTCACGGGGATCGGGCTGAACGCCCGCCTGTCGGACCTCATGGCGGGCGGGCGTCGTCTCGCCATCCTGCTGGCGATCACCATCGTTTTCCTCGTCCTGCAGAATATTATCGCGGTCGGCAGCGTCGCCCTGCTGGGCCTGCCGGAGGGGCTCGCGGCGTTTCTGGGCTCGGCCTCCCTGATCGGCGGCCATGGCACGACGATCGCCTGGGCGCCAATCATCGAGCAGCGTTTCGGGATACCCCAGGCGCTGGAGGTCGGCATTGCCAGCGCCACGCTCGGCCTTGTCATCGCGAGCCTGGTGGGCGGCCCCGTCGCGCGCCTGCTCATAGCGCGCTATGGCCTGAGCGGTCCCCTCGAGAAGGCCCCTATCGTTGGCCTGCCGGATGACCCTGACGGGCACGTGCGGAATGACGTGAGCGCTGTGAGCCTGCTGCGGACTATCCTGGTGCTCAACATCGCCATTCTGATCGGCTTCACCGTGGATGAGCTGTTGGAAGAACTCGGCATCAATCTTCCGCTCTTCGTCGCCTGCCTGATGGTCGCGATCGTCATGACCAACACCATCCCTTACGTCTTCCGCGGGCTACTCTGGCCCACGCGGACAAAGGCGTTGTCGCTCGTCTCCGACCTGTCGCTGAGCGTCTTCCTCGCCATGTCGCTGATGAGCATGCAGCTATGGACGCTCGGTGATCTCGGCCCGGCCCTGCTTCTCGTGCTCGGCGTGCAGACCGTTGCGGCGGTAGCCTACATCCTGTTCGTGGTCTTCCCCGCCATGGGCCGCGACTACGACGCGGCCGTGGTTTCGGCCGGGTTCAGCGGCATCTCCCTCGGCGCGACACCCACCGCCATCGCCAATATGACCGCGGTGACGAAGGTGCATGGCGCGGCCCCCATCGCCTTCATCATCCTGCCGCTCGTCTCCGCCTTCTTCATCGACATCGCCAATGCGGTGGCCATCGGCTTCATGGTGCGCTGAAGCGCGCGTGGCAACCGGTCGAGAGGCACCCGGCATGGGCATTGCGGGGGCGCCATGGCGTATTTTGGCATTGCCAGCGATCGACACGCCATCCGCTCGCCTACAGAATTCAGGATCGAAGCGCGTCAGAGGAACACAAAAATCCGAAATAACCGCGGCTAGGCCCAGAAGTCCTTGATCTTCGGCGCCTCGATCTTGGCGCGCTCATAACCTGCCTTGATCGCGGGAGCGATCTGGCCGGGATCGAGCAGGTTCACGCCCGGTGGCGTGCCGGCGATGATCAGCATCGCTTTGGTGCCGGTCGCCTCCAGTGTTGCTATTTCCTTATGGATATCGTGAGGAATGCCGGTGAGCAGGCTGCCCTCATAGCCATTGGTCAGGGTAATGACGAGCGCGCGCTTCGAGCCGGCAACCAGATCGGTGTGCGCCCAGGTCTTGGAGATGCCGCCATCCATGCAATAGCGCTGCCCCAGTAGTGTCGGTCCCATAACCCCAGGCAGCGAGGAGCTGGCGGCGGCGGCATGGGCGAGCGGAATGCCATTCCTGCGGGCCACATCCTGATGCACCACCAGACGTTCGCCGGTGTAGCAATCATTCGCCGTGGTGAACATCTTGGCGACCGGCCAGTCGGTGCGGCTGTCTCCCGTGAGAAGCCACGCTAACCGCTCGACAGCCCCGCCATTGACGTGGTTGTCCGCCGCCAGCGCCGCATGGCCGATGGCGCGGATCGAAGCGGCATCACCGCTGGTGACCTTGAAGTTGATCTCTTGCGCGCGCTTCTGGCTGGCATTGGGGGCGGAGAGCGGCGCGAGCTTGGCGAACAGGCTTGGAAACTGCCCGAAGAACTCGATCTCGCTGCGCATTCGCAGGAAATGCCCGGACGTGAGCGAAGAGCCGGCATAGGAACCGGCCGAGGTGCCCACCACCATCTCGGCGAGGGCCGCCGGATCGACGCCGAGTTCGAGCAGGCCGTGGAAGAAACCACAATACCATGCGACGTAGTATTCACCGCCGCCACCGAGCACCAGCGTGCGGTCGAGCCCGGCAGCGAATCGCGAGGGCACCGGCTTGTCGGGGACCGGGACGGCGAGGCCGTCGGAGGCGAACAGACTGTCGCTGACCTGCGTGGTCATCGCTTCCAGCGGTGTTGGTGTCTGGGCAAGAACCGGCGAGATCGCCGCCGCACCGACGGAGACAGGCACTAACGCGGATGCTTTGAGGAAATTCCGGCGTTTCATGATGGTTAACTCCGGTGGGGAGCTGGGGAAGCTGATACCCGTTTTGATCCGCGGCCTTATCCCAGGGCATTACGATGTGTCCGGCATACCCAGGAAGCAACCTGCTACGTGCCAAGTCCCGTCCTTACTTTACCAGTGTACCAACGAGGCGTTGGAAAGCTAAAGCCTGCTTGGAGAAGCAGGATGGGTGTTTCTGCGAGTTACGTTAACGCCCATGGCCGCAACGGTGAACGTGCGGTAGGTATCGCCCACACGAACGGTGAGTTTCTGGTTCTTCAACGTCTCGATGAGCTCAGCGGAAACGCGGCCACGGAAATACAACACGCCGGCGTCCGGGTGCTTCCAGGGCTGCGACATCGCGATGACCATATGTGCCTCTCCTGTGTACCAGGGCGAGAGGCTGAAACCCTTACGTGCCTTGAAGTTCTTGCTGCGCAAGGCGTCAAGAGATCAATGGTGCCCAGGAAAGGACTGGCTATCAGCCAGGTAAACTCATTTAAAAACAGCTAGTTACGTTACGCCCCATTCGTTCTCTGTAGCACTCTGTTGTAGTTACGTCCATTCGTAGCTACTGTTCGTGGTGGCGAGGAGCTGAACGATTGCCACTCCTCCGTGTCGCGACGGAGGACATCAGGCGTCAGAGAAGTCCTGTCCCGAAATGAACTCAAGGAACGCCTCGCCAAGTCCTGTTAAGCCCGACCGCATCCCAACATTGGTGTTGCCCATGTTGATGCTGACTAAACCTTCGTCTCGAAGTTGGCTAAAAACTTGGGAGAGTAGTCCTGCCTCGCTTAGTTCTGGGAATGTAGCCGCAAGCGCACGCTGTAGGTTCCCGTCCTCCCGCTTTCCTTGAAAATTCATGGTGACCTCTGCCATCGTTCCATAGCTGTCGGGTGAATGCAGCGCTCGAAGCATCATTATGTGGGACACGGAAAATCGGTCCAGATAATGCATAAACTGGCCGCGAAATAATTCGCTAGGACCGGCGCCAAGTCCTACATTCAGCACGGCATTTCGAAGAGCCGCTAGCTTCTCCTCGTGGTGGGTCTTCATGGCTATCGTCGTAGCTTCGTAGACTGCGCTAACAAACTCTGGTTTGCCCGCGAGAAGATGCGGATCGAAGCTCTCCGATTGCTCCCGAAGCCGTGCCACTTCGGCTGCAAGTGATCTAAACCAATCCGTACGCCGCTTCTCGAGTGGAGAACCAATGGCAACGTCCATCAGCTCTTGGAGGAACGTACCGGCGAATGGGACTACCCCAACCGTGGCGCGAGCTGTCCTATATGCCACTTCATCGGCGACTTCCGTCGGGTGTTGCGGTAGCGTGTCCTTGTCACACATAAGCTTCCCCTTCCCCCTTAGGCGAGGCCAAGCTTAATGCGTAGCCCTCCTGGCTCATAGGCCTTACCCTAATCGCAGCACCGTCTCCGACTCATCAAACGGCGCGCTCTGGCCATCACCACCTGCACCCGCTATTCATTTCCGTCTCTGTCTGGCTAGGCAGGGCCGCAGATATTGAGCTTTGCATGAGTCGCCTTTGTCGAGCACCCGGTTGCTCCTCGCAGACCACCTCCCGATACAGCCCATATTGCACCACCCATCGCGCACGGTTGCGGCGTCATGGCGCGGTCGATCAGGAGGCAGTCACCAAGGCCCAGCTCGCGCCTTATCTCAGGCAGGTCGTGAGGCGGGTGGAGAAGAACAAGAGCAGCCCCCTATGGGCGCAGCTTGAGGAACGCTGGGAGGCCCTCCAAAGTCACGCGCGGGGTGTTCTAGCCGCCTATCAGCGGGGACAGCCTATGGTCCGGTATGAGCGGATCGCGGCCCATGCCATCGTCACCCTCGGGGAACCCCTGGAGCCGCGCGAGGTGATCCATACGGTGCTCGCGATGTTCATGATGCAGCAGGACCAGCCTCACCGGTTCCCCAGCGATGCAGGCTTCAGGATGCAACTGGTGCGGCGTGTGCGGGGACTGGCCGAGGTCAATGCGGGCGAGTGGTACGATCACAAGACCGGTAAGACAAAGCGGGTTTACAAGGACCTCGCACCGAAAGCGGCTGTGATCATCGGGCAGTGGCTGGCTGAGGCATTCGGGGGCGCTGGCATCCATCTCGCGAAGCTGGAAGAGCGGGACAGGCAGAAGCAGCAGGATGAAGTGAACGCCTTGCATGAGGCGCTGAAGGGACTGGAATGAGAAAGAAGAGGTCGGGCGTTGATGACGAGGGAGCAGGCGGCATCTTCAGCTCACGGAAGCACCCAAGCGCAACGACGTTCAAGTGGGAGCGGCTCAGGAAGGACCTTGCTGGGGCCGAACGGGAGCAGCCGCTGGGACCCTACAGCGTGCCGCTCGGGGATATCCGACGCGACCCCGTGTTTCAGATCAGGGATGGCCTTGACTCGCGCAACCTGACGCGGCTGGCAGGAGTCCTGCGATCGGGCACACGGTTGGACCCAATTGTAATTGCGGCACTTGAAGCCCACGAGGAACATGGCGGCTTTGAGACCTCGCTTGCCATCATCGATGGCCATCACCGGTATAATGTCCATCAGATGGATGGTAGGCAGGAAATTGAGGCCTACGTTATCAGGACGACGCGGCGGCAGGCCAGATGGTTGGCGGCCGAAGCTAATCTCAGGCACGGGCAGCCCCTTAAAGCGCGAGGCCTGCGTGACGTACTGAAGGCCTACATCCACGCGCGCAGGCACATCAACGCGAATGGTTCGCTCAAGAGCTATCGCGACATCGCGGAGGTTCTAGGCGCCCCAAAGTCTAGTGTCTTTCGCTGGATACGGGAGGACCATCGTGCCGTCGCCGAGCGGATGGCGAATGAGGATGCGCCCAAACCCGAAGGTGGCCTACAGGCCCTGAAGCGTCGCAAGGACGCCCTTGCGGGAGCCCGAGAGAACTTATCGAGCCTCTTCCTGGCGTTCGATGAGGCAACCAGTTGGGCCGATCGGGATGAGCTCGTTGGGCTTCTAGCCAGCGCGTTGAAGGAGCTTCAGGCGCGCCATGAAGAGGAAGACGAACTCAGCGCTCGCTGGGGGCAGGTCGATGACGCGTCAATGGACGGCCAAGATTTCTAGCTCTGCTGTCCCATTGGGACACTTAGAGGCAACAGCGCGGGTTGTTAGTCTTTGTAAGATAAAGAAAAATTCCGCTCAATCAGCGAGAGAATTACTCTCAGCCGATCGTTAAGAGCTGTGTGGTCGCTCCAGCGGAGAAGCATCGCCGGAGATGACCTCTAAGGCTGGTGAGCCAGTATGCCGAACAAACTCGCCACCATTTTGTCCATGACCATCCGGGTGGACTTTTCGGGAGACGATGCTGGGACGAAATCTCGCTTCTCTTAACCTTGGAGAAGCTGGCCTTGGGTGGTGAGATCTGAAGTTAGCTGTGAGTGCGGCAGTGTCGAGGCGAGCTGATTTCGTCCTCGGAGACACCCTCAGATTAACTGATAGCGTTAAGCGATGGGCAAGTGTGGACTTATCAGCCCAGCGATGAGCCGCTTCGGCCTTAGCTCCGCTAGCTGGAACCGCCGCTAGATGAGGACAGCTTGGGTAAGACCTCTATCAACTTAGTCGCGGAATAGTTGTCTTGGCCGCCTGATGCACGAGTGTAGCCGGTGTCCTGAGGGCTGAAGATGCAGGCTGCTGCATGCGTCAGAACGACATCGCGTCGGTCTTCGCCGCTGGCGGCATCCGTGAGTGATTTGAAGGTCAGCAAGGCATTCTGACGGTGTCGGTTCACGATGCCGTTGTGCTTGTGCGAAAGGAAGTTCCTGGCACACAGCGCCACCATATAGGCGATCACGCCAAATATCAGCAACTTGCTCAACCCAACCTGTACAGCTTCATATGTCGTTGTTGGGGTGATCCACGGGATTTTGTGAAGAAATACGCTGACAGCAGCGAACCCGCCTAGACCAATCGCGGTACGGACCGTGTAGGTCCGCCATTTGTCCGCCGAGGTCTCGTGCTTTTCGGCTTCATCCTTGAAATAGATGGCTTGCTGCGACACGCCCTGTTCGGCGGCAGCCTGCCTAACTTCGTTGAGGATACGCTGAACTTCCTCGCGATCCTTAGCGAATTGCTCCATGACTAAACCGGCCTGATCCGTCGCAGACTGTACGGCAGCCCGAGCTGCGCGCTCCAGTGCACCAAAGTCGCGCTGGCGACTGGTGAGGTACCCTACTAACGGATGAACAATGTTAAAAATATCATCGTATAACCTTTTGAGCGACTCGATGTACTGCTGTCGGAGAGCAGCCGGGTTCCCATCAGTTTCGGTAGAGAACTGCAATATGCTTTGTAGCGTGCTGTAAAAGCTATTTGCCAGATCGCGGATTTGCTGAAGTGATCCAGTGGGGAGGTCTTTCAGGTGCTCGATTGGGAGTTGCTGGAAAAGTCCGATGATCCGCTTAGCGGGTTCTACGGCGGCGTCGAATGATAGGCTTGAACCGAGAACGTCGCGTCGAGGCAACTGCTCTGCATCGAATTGTTGAACTCTCTCAAGTGATTTGCTCGCTTCGACAAGCATTTCGGCAGCCATCATTTCCCCCCCCCGACCGTCCACCTTCTGCTATGCTCTAACAACTCGCACTCACGGTAAAGGGCACTCTTCCTCACGGCCCGCTTGAGCCCCGAGTCGGACATCCAAAATTTCCCCGGAAAAAGTTTGACACAGGATCGATCAGTTGCCTGCTTTGAGGTTCCCCCAGTGGGGGCCTCGGTAGGTCCTTGTCCTGCCAAAAGTGAAGGTAAATGACCGCACGCAGGTGTTTCCGCGCCGGTTCCACGTATGCCGGTGAAGATTTCGATCCGCTTTCCAATTGTCTGCTCACGAAGGAGTTCCTACGCATCGTCGATCTCGCAAAACTCGTCGTTCCGATAGGCCAAGCCCCAGTGAGTCGTTCCAAGGCATGAGCTTTGCCGTTCCGTATAAATAGTATTGACTTTCGGAACGGTCGGCCTCACGTTGTCTAAGACTTCATTGGAACGGATGGCGGGTCATGCTGGTCGGGTACGCGAGAACAAGCACAGTCGAGCAGGAAGCGGGCCTGGAGGCCCAGGTCAGGGACTTGGAAGCCCTCGGGTGTGAGCAGGTCTTCAGGGAGCAGACAAGCTCAGTAGGCTCCAGGAAGGGCCTTGAAGAGGCCATCGCGTACTGTCGCAAGGGCGATACCTTCGTGGTCACCAAGCTGGACCGGCTGGCCCGTTCGGTTCCCCACATGTGGGAGATCGTCCGTGCCCTTCAGGCGAAGGACGTTGCCATCCGCATCCTCAATCTCGGCATCGATACGACCACACCCACGGGCAAGCTCATGCTCAGCGTCCTTGGGGGTGTTGCGGAGTTCGAGCGCGAAATGATGCTGGAGCGGCAACGCGAAGGCATCGCCAAGGCGAAGGCCGATGGCAAGTACAAGGGCCGGAAGCCGACCGCGAGGGCCAAGGCTGAGGAGATCAAGGCCCTATCGGCTCAAGGGGTCAGCCTGTCGGAGATCGCGAGGCGCCTCGAGATCGGCAAGGCGTCAGTTCACAGGGTGTTGACTGGAGCAGGCACCGCGTCTTGAGGGGCACTGCGGGTGATGTCTTGCCGAGGAAATTTCGCCATCGACTTCGCGACCATTACGTAATGAGTCATGCCATATCGGGCGCTGCTCTTTCCTGAACTCCACCCTTGAATGAACTCGTTATCGTCCATCGACAGCTCGGCCAGTCGCCATTGAGCACGAAAGCGGTGACGCCAGCCGTGGTTGGGGGCCACCCTAGGGTCCGTTACGATGCTGCGCGCCAGCTCGGCAAGCCTGTTCTTCAAGCCTTGAAGTGGCCCCAACACGTCCCCCTCGGCAGATGGCGTGAGGAACAAGTGGCCGGGTGATGCCGAAGTCACAAACTCGGGAAATCCCTTCTCGATCAGATGGAGGTGTACGGTAACCCATCGAGGCTTGTCGGTCTTCACGGTTCCCGCCTCCGGGGTGATGTGGATGATCCACATACCGTCTACCAGCTTTATGTCTTGCTTCCGAAGCTGAGCAACTTCGCCTACCCGAGCGCCAGTGTACGCCATGAGCCAAGGCAGCCATCGTTTGCCCGCAGCGGTTTTCGGATGCTCATTGCCCGGAGTATACAGGTCCGCAGCCTTCAGAAGGGCGGCAGCTTCCTCATCCGTGAAGCCGGGGTCACGCTGGAGATTGCGTACTCGGGCGCGCTTGATGGAAATGCCGGTTGCCGGGTTCGAGGGCACCCGGTGGTTGATCACAGCCCAGCCGAACAGGGACTTCAGCGCCACAAGATCGCTATCCATGACGGTCTTGGGTAAAACCGGCTTGTTGGTCCTCGGGTTGATCGACGCCAAGCGGTGATCCTTGAATGCCACCACGTCCGCAGGAGCCACATGGGTTGCGTCGTCGTGCCCGAGGAAGGTGATGAAATACTTCACCGTACGCGCGTAGCTGTCATACGTGCTGGGTTTCGTCCCCGTGGCTTGGGCTTCCTTCCACCAGTCGGCCAGCAGCGATGTGATTGTTTCCCCATTCTTCGGCTTCGAGGATGCGCGTTCTGGTCTTGAATGACTGGCAGCCGCAGGCTCAGGCATCAGCGGCGTTTCGATAGGTTCGCCCTGATCGCGCTCCCGGCGGGCCTTCTCGGCGTTGATAGCTGCGCTCTGAAGGGCTCGGGCGATGAATTTACGGCTTGGGGAGTTGGGAGCGAGGCGGATGCCGAACTGCGGCCAGGACATGACCTCATCCACTTCCCCAGCATAAAAGGGATCGATGGTGCCGCGAGCCCATTGTGCTCGGTTGTGGGCGTCCAGCCATTCGCGATCCGCCTGCCGCGCGTCGAAGGTCGGCCGTTTGAAGCCATCTCGGGCTATGAGATCGTTCGCCGCTTCAGGGTCGTCAGGCCGTTCAAGGGGAAGCCGAGGCTCATCACTGAAGCCATCGAGCCGCACCTCCTCGTCTTCTTCGAGGAGAGCGGCGTAATAGACTTTCCCAGCGCGCGCGATCGTCTCGTTGTCCACTTCGTCCAGCATGGGGCCGGACAGGAGAGCTTGTCGCCTGCGGTGCTCCTGCCACTCACGCTCAACGGTAACAGCCATCTCCGCGTGGCGCGTTCGGGCCACGGCGGCGTCCTTGGTGTCTAGCGTCTTGTTGATCTCGGTCTTGCCGATGATACCGCGCAAGTCCTGCGGGACCGCCTTTCGGAACCAATAGACGCCAGTCTTCCGATGCTTGAAGGGACGTGCCATCGTCAGAGCCAATTGTATCACCCGTTTGTAGCACTCGGGCGACGTAACTCTCTGATCTATCAGAATTTACCGATCCATCAATCGCTTAGCGGATCAATGGTGCCCAGGAAAGGACTCGAACCTTCACGCCTTGCGGCACAGGTACCTGAAACCTGCGTGTCTACCAATTCCACCACCTGGGCAGGTGGCCTCCCCATCGGGGTCGGCAGGCGCTCTTTAGAGGGTCGCCGCATCACCTGTCAACGGCATTCGTCATGCCGCGGTCATATCCGGCCTGATGGTATGGGAAAACATCGGGCGTCAAAGGGGCGGCTATCCCCTGGCTGCCACGCCACAGCTTCACGCGCACCGGAAAGGCTTTTGCATTCGCGGTCTCGCCGGACGTTGTGGAGAGGGGCGGCGCGCGGCATCCCCGGCCTGATGCGCCTCGGTGGGCTCGATTCGTATCGTATCGGCGCGGCGCGAAGATCAGAGCGCTTGACGGGCTCATTGACCGTATCGCCTTGAGAGCGGCTGACATCTCCGTTGGCCTAGGGGGG
>NZ_JAHBYN010000007.1 GCF_019635935.1 Parvibaculum sp.
ATGAGTCTTACAGCCAGTTCACGCGTTCGGCCGGCCGAATGTAGATCGGCTCTTCGACCTGAATCCGCGCCACTTCCTTGCCCGACTTGTTGAAGCCCAACACGGTATCGTTGTACATGTCGAACCGCTTCCCGTGAATTTGGGTTTCAAACACTTTCGGACCCGGGATGACATCGTACCGGAAGACGATCTGCTGGCTGGCTCTCCAGAGCTGGAGGACCGCCAACAGTTCGCGGCTGGGCACGAGGTACTTCTCGATGGCGTTATCCACGCCCGGGCCAAACATCTGCCGCGCATAGCCGCGGGGGCTATGCCGTGGCGGGATGTAGTAGCCGTTGGGCTCGGTGCCCCACTGCGGATACAGCGGGAGCGCCACCTGCTCCACACGAATCGTGTAGTACAGGGGATGCCAGCGGTCTTCGGCCCACAGGCCGTCTTCACCGATGCGCATCAACGACTGCATGCGGATCTTGCCCACGCAGGCCGCCATACAGCGCGTTTCCATCGGCTCGCCGCCCGTCAAGGGGTCTTTCCCCTCGATGCGCGGATAACAGGCAATACACTTCTCCGACACCCGGGTCGTGCCCCGGTACATCGGCTTCTTGAACGGGCACTGCTCCACGCACTTCTTGTACCCACGGCACCGGTTCTGGTCGATCAACACGATGCCGTCTTCCGGCCGCTTGTAGATCGCCTTGCGCGGGCAGGCGGCCAAACAGCCCGGATACGTGCAGTGGTTGCAGATCCGTTGCAGGTAGAAGAAATACGTCTCGTGTTCCGGCAAGCTGCTGCCGGAGAGCCGCCACGGTTCATCGCGCGTAAAGCCGGACTTGTCGATGTTCTCGACCAAGGCCCGCATGGACGTCGCGGTGTCTTCGTAGATGTTCACGAACCGCCATTCCTGGTCCGTCGGAATGTAGCCGATCGCCGCCTGGCCCACCTTGGCGCCCGCGTCGAAAATGGTCATTCCTTCGAACACCCCGTACGGCGCGTGGTGCTTGCGGCCGACCCGCACATTCCACACCTGGCCGCCCGGGTTCACCTGCTCGATGAGCTGGGTGATCTTCACGTCGTAGAACTGGGGATACCCGCCGTACGGCTTGGTTTCCACGTTGTTCCACCACATGTACTCCTGCCCCTTCGAGAAGAGCCAGGTCGACTTGTCGGCCATGGAACAGGTCTGACAAGCCAAACAGCGATTGATGTTGAACACAAAGGCAAACTGCCACTTCGGATGCCGCTCCTCGTAGGGATACAGCATCTTCCGTCCCAGTTGCCAGTTATAGACTTCTGGCATTGTGAATCCTCCTTCTGAACATGATCATGTAGTTAATGGTTCGCATTCGTTTCAAGTCCCGTGGACGAGGTGCCGAAAGCTTCCCCTCCGGCAAACCCCCTCTGTCCTAGACCTTGATCTTGATATGTTCACCCTTCAGCCACTTGATCATGAACTCGTTTTCCTGCCCCGGCGTGAAGCCGGTCCGGACTGGTTCCCACGGCCCACGGGCGCCGATACCGCCGTCTTCCGCCTTGGTGATGCGGATCAAGCATTCCTTCGGAACCGTGTTGATGCCGTGGTGATCGATGGCATAGCCCCACTTGAACTTCCAGGCAATCGTGTGCTTGCCCGGGAGGGAGTCGGTCTGGTGCATCGGCATCAGCCAGTTTCTGGTAAACGACTGTTGCGCGCCGTACCGGAAGTTGGACTGATAACCGGTGTCCACCGCAATGGCGCGTCCGTCCGGCCGCGTCTCGTGGCCCTTCACCGACTTCGCCGTTGATACATACGGCGCATGCTTCGCCATTGTCACATGGTACGGGTATGAAGGATTGTATTTCGCCCGGATCATCAACCGCGCAACCTTGTAGAACGGATCCGAAGGCTTCCAGCCACGATAGGGCCGGTCCACCGGATTGCCGTCCACATAACAATAGTCGCCGTCGTTGATGCCGCGGTCTTTCGCCGCTTGCGGGTTGATGTGCAACTGGTGTTCGCCGACTCCCGGTGTCCGTTTGTCCATGCGGTACGGATCGCCGAAGTTCGACTCATAAATCTGCACCCAGTCGTTCACCGACCATTGGCTATGCACCCGATGCCGGGTCTTGGGCGTGACGCAGTAGAACTGGTAGCCCTTTTCCCACAACGGGTTCGGATGCTGTTTGACTTCCGCCCACGGCAGCTTGATGTTCCGCACCGTCTTGTCATCATGGTGCTGCGCGGTGATCGGAATCCCGTAATCGTCGGGCCGTACATAGGGATTCGTCGACATGATGGCATTCGGCAGATACGGCGTACACTCCGGGCCTTCCCGGTGGGAGATGAAGTTTTCGCCGTATTCGATGGCTTCCGGCTCGATGCGGTAGGTCTCGATGCGACCCGACCGCGTCCACTGGGGCTTGGACTCGTTGGTCTCTTCCCAGAGCGGATGCCGCGGATAGGTGCGGC
This sequence comes from Parvibaculum sp., assembly GCF_019635935.1. Lineage (NCBI taxonomy): Bacteria > Pseudomonadati > Pseudomonadota > Alphaproteobacteria > Hyphomicrobiales > Parvibaculaceae > Parvibaculum > Parvibaculum sp. The sequence goes on from NZ_JAHBYN010000007.1 coordinate 2,447, forward strand.
CCATGACCATCCAGCCCTTTTCCGACTTCAACATGACGTCGGCGCTATAGCCGTAGCAGGTGGCGCTGGCATCCAGCATCCGCTGCGGATAGACGTCGACGCGGTTCATGTACACGAAGTGGAACACGCCGCGGAACCGCGCATCGCCCGTCATTTCTGACAGCTTGGCGGCGACACCGGCGAAGGTGTCCGCATCGTTGCGGGTGTCGTACAGCGGCCGGATCCCGCCCTTCCAGATCTGAATCCACGGATTGGACACCGTGCCCGTCATTTCCGGATAGGTGAACTCCATCCACGAGTTACACGCAAACGCCACGTCGGCATGGTTGACGTCCGAGGTCATCTCGATGTCTTGGGTCACGATCATCTCGATGTTCGGATCGACGTTCTTCACCATGTCATAGTGGTGCTTGGCGTTGTTGAGGATGTTCACGTTGGTGACCCAGCGGACTTTGCTGGGGCTCGGCATGTGGGTCTTGCCGGTGAACACCTTCCGACCGTACTTCGGCGTATTGATGATCAAGGCCGTATCCCCATGGTTCCAGTACCCGACTTCTTCCCCATAGTAGTACGAGCGGGTCTTGATCTCTTTGCCGTGGGCGTTCGGATCCAAGGTCAGGTTGAACGGATCCTCACCGGTATGCACCGCGAGGCCCGCGCCGGACCAGGGCACCGCATTCCAGATGCCGGCCTTGTAGTTGCCGGACCAGGTATGGCAGCCCGTGCCGAATTTCCCGATGTTGCCGGTGATGGTCATAATGAACGCCGCTGCCCGGCCCATTTCCGTCATGTGGAAATAGTGACAGACGCCTTCGCCGTTATGCATCGCGGCCGGCTTGATCGTGCCCGAATCGCGCGCCCACCGGACGATCAAGTCCTTCGGCGCCCGGGTGATCTGGTGCGTGGTATCCAGGTCGTAGTCCTGGAGGTGCACCTGGTACATCTGATAGAGCGGCATCGCGTCGATTTCCCGGCCATTGAGCAATTTCACGCGATGGGAGCCGGTCAACGCGGGATCAATCCCGCTCGCCTTGAAGTGGAAGCCGACCTGTTCCCGATGCAGCGGGACCGCTTGGCCCTTTGCCAGATCCCAGACCATCATGCCGCCGAGCCGTTCGATTTGCTCGGGCTTCAAGGACTGGATCCGTCCCGAATAGCTCTTGGAGAAATCCGGGAACTTGTAGTCGGCAATCACGTCACGCGGATCGAGATACTGGAGCGTATCCGTCCGAATGAGCAACGGCAGGTCGGTAAATTCCTTGATGTAATCGATGTCTTGCAAGTTTTCATCGAAGATGATCTTGGCCGCCCCGAGGAAGTTCGCGCCATCGGTCTCCGGCCGCAGCGGAATCCAATAGTCGGCGCGGTAGGCCGTCGGGTTGTATTCCGGCGTGATGACGACGATGCGGGCGCCGCGCTCGATGGACTCGAGCTTCCAGTGCGCTTCCGGCATCTTGTTTTCGACGAAGTTCTTGCCCCAGCTGGTGTTCAGCTTGGAGAAGCGCATGTCGGAGAGGTCCACGTCGCAGTTCTGGGTCCCGTTCCAGAACGGATGCGACGGATCCTGGTCGCCGTGCCAGGTGTAGTTGGAATAGTACTTTCCGCCCTGTGCCTTGTCGGCATCGACTTTCCGAATCCAGGAGTCGAGCAACGGTAAACATCCGCCGTTGAAGCGGGTGTTCATCATCTTGCCGACGATCCCGAGCACCGGCATCCCCGCGCGATGCTTGAAGCATCGCACGCCCGCGCCCTTCATCATTTCGATCATTTCCGGCGCATAGCCCTGCTCGCGGAGCCGACGGGCCCCGGCTTCACCGCTGTAGCGGGTCGCGATGAGAATCGCGCCTTTGGCGACATAGGTGAAGGCCGTATCCCACGACACCCGGTTGAGGTCGTCGAGAAACCGGCTGTCGAACTTGTACTTGCGCTTCACATCGGGCGTCAGCTCGGGGGAGCCATCGTCCATCCACTGCTTCCAGCCCTTCCGCATCAACGGCCCCTTCAAGCGATAGGGTCCGTACACGCGACGGTGGAAGGTGAAGCCTTTCAAGCACATGCGCGGGTTATGGGCGAACGTCCCGCGGTTGCCGTAGAGGTCTTCATAGGTTTGGTGGTCGTAGTTCTGCTCCACCCGCATCACGACGCCGTTCCGGACGAAGGCCCGGACGCGACAGCCGTGCGTGTCGTTCGGGGAGCAGCACCAGGTAAAGGATGAGTCGTATCGATACTGGTCGTGATACACACGCTCCCAGGACCGATCCGGGTACTCACCCAGCGGGTTCCCCACCTCGATGACCGGCTGCAGCGCGGTCAGCGCGAGGACTTTGTCCGCCACGGCCACGGCCGCGACGGTTCCC
>NZ_JAHBYN010000008.1 GCF_019635935.1 Parvibaculum sp.
TGATTGTCCGCGCCGCGCGAGACGGCCCGATAACCGGCAGACTGTCGGGCATTGACGGGCGAAAGCCCATCCATTGGCGCCCGCCGCCCGTCTTCAAGCCGGGCAGGAAATCCGCGGCCTTGCGCAGCATCGCCTCCGCGCGCGCGAAATTGGGCGCCCGGGTGAGGCCGCCGAGTTCGACGGCTCCGCCCACGCGGATGCCCGACGACAAGGGTGTGATGACGAAGCCGTGGCTGCCAAAGATGAGCTGACGCCGGATATCGAAAGCCTCCAGCGGCAAGGTGGTGTTGTAGCCACGTTCGGTCTCGAGCGGCACGTCATCCCCCAGGGCGCGTGCCAAGGGTTTGGACCAGGCGCCGCAGGCGATGACGGCCTGCCGCGCCATGATGGTGCTGCCATCCCCGCAATCGAGAGCAACGCCGCCCTCGACGGGACGCACCCTGGCGATATCCTGTCGTGCGACGTGCCCTCCCCTACGAATGACGCGAGCGGCGAGCGCGCTGGCAAAATCGTAAGGGTCAGAGACGGTCTTCCAGCCGGGAACGAAGGTGCCCGCCACGAAGCGTGGCGCCAGCCCGGGCTGGAGATCGGCCATGTCAGCGCCGCGCACATGCTGGAAGGCGATGCCCTGCTTCTCGCGAGCCGTCCATCCGGCGATCGAAGCCGCAAGTTCCGCCTCGCTTTCGTAGAGTTCGAGAGATCCGTCCGAACGGATCATGCCGCCAAGATCAGCCGAGACGACGAGCCTGGCCATCTCCTGCGCGGCAAGGCGCATCATCGACGCCTGCACCACCATCGCGTCGCGCACGCGATCCGGCCAGCTCGCCCGCCAGAAACGGATGAGCCAGGGCAGGATCTGGGGCAGATAAGCCGGCGGGATGGTGAGCGGGCCCAGCGGATCGACAAGCCAGCGGGGCGCCTTGCGCATGATGCCCGGAGACGCCAACGGCAGGATGTCCGAGAACGCGAAGGCGCCGGCGTTGCCGAAGCTGGCGCCGTGAGCAGGCTCGCCCCGGTCGATCAGCAGAACATCGCGCCCGTCGTCCTGCAGGAAGGACGCCGCCGCTATGCCGATGATGCCGGCACCGACGACCGCGACATCCACTTCGCTTTCGACTGCGGGATGCGTCACGCCCCGATCTCCGTCTTTGCGCTCAGCCGAAGGCCGGCAGCGCGGGGCGAATCTCTAGCGCATTCCTGATGACCGATTCCACACGCTTGCGTGTCTCACCGGAAAGCGGTTGGCGCGGGGCGCGCACACGCTCGTTCGAGCCAATGGCCAACATCTCCGCCAGCTTGATATTCTGGACGAGATAGGTGCTCACATCGAGATCGAGCAGAGAACGGAACCAGCGGTAGAGCGCCAGCGCCTCGGCATGGCGGCCCTGCTTCATCAGGCGGTAGATGGCGACCGTCTCCTTGGGAAAGGCGCAGACGAGACCCGCGACCCAGCCCACCGCGCCGACCGCAAGCGCCTCGTAGGCGAGATTGTCCACCCCCGTCAGCACGGCGTAGCGATCACCCAGGCGATTGAAGATTTCGGTCGTCCGGCGAATGTCGTCGGAGGATTCCTTGATGGCGACGAAGCGCTTGTCCGAGGCGAGCTCCTCCATCAGGGCCGGCGTCACATCGACGCGATAAGCGATCTTGTTGGAGTAGATCATGATCGGCAGATCGCCGGCCTGCGCCACGGTCCGCAGCGTCGAGACTGTCTCGGCGTCGTTCGTCTGGTAGACGAGGCTCGGCACCACCATCAATCCATCCGCTCCCGACTTGGCGGCGCGCTGCGCGATCTCACAGCTTTCGCGGGTGGAAGCCGCGGCAACCGTCATCAACACGGGCTTGCCGCCGCTGACGGACTTCGCCGTGCGCATGACCTCAATGCGCTCATCCAGCGTCATCATCGGCCCCTCGCCCAACGAACCGCAAACAATGAGGCCATCGCAGCCGGCCTCCATCTGCATGGCAAAGCAGCGGGTCATCTCGTCATGATCGAGAGAACCGTCTTCCTTGAATTTCGACGTCACCGCGGGAAGGACACCAGACCACATGCCTTTTTCCTCCAAGAGCCAAAACCGATCAGACCGCAGGCAGAGTGAGCAACGACCAATGCATTGTCCGCTCCCCCCGAAAACAAGCTGCGGGGAAGCGGGAACGGGCTTGAGCCAAGGCGGGGCCACTCCGCTCGCCAATTCGGAATAAAATATACAATATTCAAATCAAGGCAACAGCACACCAACTGCTATGACCTGCGCTCAGCGCGTTTTGGGCCCACGCAGGAGATAGGTGTCCATGATCCAGCCGTTCTTATCGCGCGCCTCCCGCCTCAGGCGATCGATCTCCCCGGCGACGTCATCGAGCGGGCCGGACACGAGGATTTCCTCCTGCGTGCCGAGATAGGCGCCCCAGTAAATCTCGAGATCCCGACCGACGAGACGCTTGAACGCCTGTTCACCGTCGAGCATCACGACCACGGTGTCTGTTCCGTCCGGCAAGGCCTCGCCCAGCTTTCGACCTGTCGTCACATGCACCGGTTCGCCGATCCGGTTGAGGGCGATGCGATGCTGCGCGGCCAGCGCCTGCACGCTGGTGATACCGGGAATGACCCGATAGTCGAACGGGAACGGGGCCTTCGCGTCGATCTCCTGGATGATGCGCAGCGTGCTGTCGTAGAGGGCAGGATCGCCCCACACCAGGAATGCCCCGGTTTCACCGTCGGCCAGTTCGCTCTCGAGAAGAGCCGTGTAGCGCGCCTCGATTGCCGCATGCCATGCCGCCACATCGGCCTTGTAGTCGTCGCTCTTGCCGCGCACCGGGACCTCGATGCTCACGAAGCGGTAACCAGGTCGGCGGATGAAGCGCGCGCAGATCTCCTCACGCAACTCACGGAGGGCGGCCTTCTCCGCGCCCTTGTCGGGAATGAAGAAGACATCAGCCTGGTTGAGGGCCTCTATCGCCTGAACGGTGAGATAATCCGGATCGCCGGCGCCTATGCCGATGATGAGAACTTTGCGCATCCGAACCTCGCTCCACCCAGTGTCTCCAAGCGAACCGGTTTTCCCTTCGCTCGAAAATGCTCCAGCCGTCCATGCGACGACATACAGCATGCCGGGGAATGTCGCATCCAGGACGGCCAGATGGGGAGACGAGGCGGAAAAGAATGCTACTGTCGCCCTTCGCCGGGACGACTGGGAGCTTTTCATGCGTATTGTCGACGTCCGTGAAATGACCGCGTCGATCGCCTCGCCGATCGCCAATGCCTATATCGACTTCTCGAAGATGACCTGCTCGGTGGTCGCCGTCGTCACGGATGTGGTGCGCAACGGCAAACCCGTCATCGGCTACGGGTTCAACTCCAACGGCCGCTACGGCGCTGGCGGCCTGTTGCGCGAGCGCTTCCTGCCGCGCCTCAGGGAAGCCGCCCCAGACAGCCTCATCACCGACGCCGGCGACAATCTCGATCCCTTCAAGATCTGGTCGACCCTGATGACCAACGAGAAGCCCGGCGGCCATGGCGAGCGTTCGGTTGCAGTCGGCACCATCGACATGGCCGTCTGGGATGCCGTCGCCAAGATCGAGGACCGCCCGCTCTATCGCGTGCTCGCCGACCGTTATCGCGATGGTGTCGCCGACGACAAGGTCTGGGTCTATGCGGCCGGCGGCTACTATTATCCCGGGAAGGATCTCGGCGCGCTGCAGGATGAAATGCGGAGCTATGTCGATCGCGGCTACCACGTCGTCAAGATGAAGATAGGCGCCGCCCCGCTCGACGAGGATCTCGCCCGCATCGACGCGGTGCTCGAGATCGTCGGCGAAGGCGCGCGGCTCTGTGTCGACGCCAACGGCCGTTTCGATACCGAGG
>NZ_JAHBYN010000009.1 GCF_019635935.1 Parvibaculum sp.
CTGATGAACAAGGAGATCACGCCGGCGGTTCCACGCTGGCTGAGATCCGGGAATGACCCGGTTGTCGTTTCGAAGGTGGACGATTCAACGATCCAGTTCAGCTTTAAAACTCCAAACGGTATGCTGCTATATTACCTCGCCAGCAATCTCGGTTCAGATATCCTGGCGGGATCGCCGGCGCATTACCTCAAGAAATTCCACAAGGCTCATAATCCCGATGTCGATCAACTGGTGAAGGCGGCCGGTTCTCCGAGCTGGGTCGCTCTCATCCAGGCCAAAGTCGGCAACTGGCAGTCGCCGGACCGCTGGCGGGATGCATCACGCCCCGTGCTTGACCCCTGGAAGTTGACGGTGCCTTACACCGGCACAACGCAGGTGGTCGCGGAGCGTAATCCCTATTATTTCAAGGTTGATCCCGAGGGTAACCAGCTGCCCTACATCGACCGGGTCACCTACGACGTCATGGGCGATGTCCAATCCGTCATTCTGAAGGCCACCAATGGCGGCCTCGACATGCAGGCACAGCGGCTCAATTCGCTGGAAACGGGCATGGTGCTGGCCGCGCATCGCGAGCAAGGCGGCTACAAGCTGTTCAAGGTTCAGCCGGCCTGGTCGAATGGCATGCTCATCTGCCTCAACCAGACCGTCAAAAATCCGGTTCTGCGGCAAGTATTCCAGAACAAGGATTTCCGCATAGGATTGTCGCTGGCGATCAACCGCGATGAAATCAACGACATTCTCTACGCTGGACAGTCGCGCCCTTATCAGGCGGTGCCGCGGCCGGGAACGGCGCTTTACGACGAGAAGCTCGCCACCCAGTATACGAAATTCGATGTAAAGGCCGCCAACGAGGCGATCGATCGATCGGGCTTCACCAAGCGTGACGACCAGGGCTATCGCATAGGCCCCGACGGCAAGCGCATAGCGTTCTCCATCGATGTTCAGACCGCGCGAAAAGATCATATCGATGCCCTAGAGCTTATCCGTAAATATTGGAAAGCCGTGGGTGTCGATATGCAACCCAAGCCGATTGAATCGTCATTCGCCGTGGCGCGCATGTTGGCCAACGATCAGGAAGGCCTCGTGTGGATCGGCGGTGGTGGCTATGATTTCCTCGGGCTCCTTGATCCGAAATGGTATTTTCCCTACGAGAACCAGTCAGCCTTTGGCTCGGCCTGGGGCATCTACTACCAGAATCCGAAGGATCCGAATGCCGAGGAGCCGCCGGCCTGGGCCAAGAAGCAGCAGGACCTCTACACCGAACTGCTGAAGACCGTCAGTGACGAAGGCAAACTCGCGCTGATGCGGCAGATCCTGGCGATCACTGGCGAGGAATTTCCTGTGATCGGCACGGATATGGATCCCGACAACTACGGCGTCGTGAAGACCAATTTTCACAACGTCCCGGAGATCATGCCCGATACGGCCTTCTATGTGACGCCAGGGCCGACAAACCCTGAGCAATACTTCATGAAATAAGGCACGAGGAGGCGCGCCCAACAAGCGCGCCTCCCACCCAACACCGAATAGGCGTCCCTGACGTCAGGTCAGCGGATTTGGGATGCGATCGCGAGGCTGCGCCGTGGACGTTGCGGCGAAGGAGTGATCATGTGGCGCTTCATTGCACAACGTGTCGTCTATACGGCGCTGACACTGGCTGCGGTCTCGGTGGTGTCGTTCCTCATCATCCAGTTGCCGCCGGGTGACTTTCTGACATCGCTCGCCGGTAAGATGGCGGAACAGGGCGGCGATCTCGACAGCGCGTCGCTTGCCGGTCTCAAGGCCCGCTATGGGCTGGATCAGCCCTGGTACATCCAGTATTGGCGCTGGATAACCGGCATCCTGCTGCATGGTGACTTCGGCCAGTCCTTTGAATGGAACAAGCCGGTCTCCGAGTTGCTGTGGGACCGCATGGGAATGACCTTGCTCCTGTCGCTGGTCACCCTGATCGTGACATGGATGCTGGCTCTGCCGATCGGGATCTACAGCGCGGTCCGGCGCTATTCCGTGCTCGATTATGTCGTGACATTCCTGGGCTTCATCGGCCTCGCCATACCGAGCTTCCTGCTGTCGCTGGCGCTCATGTACATCCTGTCGCGCTATGCCGGCATGAGCGTTGGCGGGCTGTTCTCGGCGGCCTACGTCAATGCGCCGTGGAGCTGGGCCAAGCTCGTCGACCTCGCCGCGCATCTCTGGCTGCCGGTGCTGATCCTGTCGACATCCGGCACGGCGGCCCTGATACGCGTCATGCGCGCCAATCTGATCGACGAACTGCACAAGCCCTATGTGCAGACCGCCCGGGCCAACGGCCTCGGTGAAATGGAGCTTCTGTTCAAGTATCCCGTGCGCGTCGCGCTCAATCCTTTCGTCTCGACGATCGGCTGGGTGCTGCCGCATCTGTTCTCCGGTGCGGTGATCGTCTCCGTCGTCTTGAGCCTGCCGACCGCCGGGCCGCTCCTTCTCAGCGCGCTGCTCGCACAGGATATGTATCTCGCCGGCAGCTTCATCCTCATCCTGTCGGCCCTGACAGTCATCGGCACCCTGTTGTCGGATCTGCTGCTCGCCTGGCTCGACCCGCGCGTGCGCTATCAGTGAGGTCTTCGCAATGACCGACGCGACTGCCACCGGTGGCCTCGCCCCACCACGCCGAAAGCTCGTCGAGCTCGGCCAATGGGGCCTTATCTATCGGCGTTTTCGCAAGCACAAGCTCGCTTACTGGAGCGGATTCATCGTTCTGGCAATCTATGCGGTGGCGCTGTTTGCGGAATTCGTGGCGCCCTATTCCTCGGATCGTTACAACCCGCGTTACATCTATTCACCGCCGCAAGTGCTCAAGATGTTCGGTCGCGATCAAAATGGCGATCTCGCGCTGCTTTACGTGAATGGATACAAGGTCGAGCTCGATCCCGTGGCTCTCCAGCGCCGCTTCGTCATCGATGAGAGCCGCGTTTATCCCGTCGGCTTTTTTGTGAAGGGCGAGCCCTATCACCTGTTCGGCCTGATCCCGGCCGAGCGCCATCTCATTGGTCCTGTCGATCCCAGCGCGCCGATGTATCTATGGGGCACGGATCGCCTCGGAAGGGACCTTCTCAGCCGCACCATCCACGGCACGCGCATATCGATGTCGATCGGCCTTGTCGGTGTCACGATCAGCCTCGTCCTCGGCATTCTGCTCGGCGGCATCTCGGGCTATTACGGCGGCTGGGCGGATCAGGCGGTGCAAAGGACGATCGATTTCCTCAAGTCGATCCCCACCATTCCGTTGTGGATGGGACTTGCGGCCGCCATTCCGGATCGGATGGATCCGCTTCTCGTTTATTTCTGGATCACGGTGATCCTGTCCTTGATCGGCTGGACGGATCTGGCGCGTGTGGTGCGCGGCCGTTTTCTCTCCTTGAAGACGGAGGATTTCGTGATGGCGGCGCGCCTGGACGGCTGCAGCCGACAGCGCGTGATCTGGCATCACATGGTCCCGTCCTTCACCAGCCATATCGTCGCCTCGGTGACGCTTGCAATTCCGGCGATGATCCTTGCGGAGACCGCGCTGTCCTTCCTCGGCATCGGCCTGAAGCCGCCCGTGGTGAGTTGGGGGGTCCTCTTGAAGGATGCGCAGAGCCTGCTCGCGCTCACTCAGGCGCCCTGGCTGTTCCTGCCGGGCATCCCGGTTGTCGTCGCCGTCCTTGCCCTCAATTTCCTTGGAGATGGGATCCGTGATGCGGCTGACCCCTATTCCTGAGGCGGGCGCGAGCCAGCCACGCGCCACGCGACCGGCGGCCGAACCGCAAGACCGCCTCTCCCAAGACCTCCTCTTCGAGGTG
>NZ_JAHBYN010000010.1 GCF_019635935.1 Parvibaculum sp.
AATAGGAAGTTTCGGATGACGTTCGTTGATATATTCACAATGAGGGGCGAATATGTCGGTCAGGTGATCATTCACTGACCGTAGGATGTCTATTCCGTGTGGCGCTTCCAGATTCGCCATGCGTATGGCGCGAATTGACGCTGGATATTCCAAAAAATCTACCTGGCGTGATCATTTTCGTCCGCGAATCCGACCGTCAATTTTAACATTCAATGAATATTATATTTTATTACTCAAAGGGGTTTATCTTTTGAACTTATTTCTTAGCGGAAGCCTGCAATGCGGCCGCGTCTGCACTATTCGCGTCGCCCGGATTTATCCATCTATGTATTGAAGAACTGGGGTAGAAAAAATCAACCTCGATCAGATACGAGCCTCGGCAAAAAGTCATCGCTTGGCGGTGATCTGAGCGAATTGTGCCGAGTGATCTTGAAATATAGTGGAGTGCATCTATGGCTAATGTTCTTGAGAAAGCTGGTACGGCAGCTATAAGAGGTAGCGCAGGTTTGAGGGATTGGCGTTACAAGGAAATAAGACATGGTGACGACGGCTACAATCTCTACCAGGACCGGATGACAAAGAAATACTGGGTTGGAACCGATGACAATCCCCGGCAGGTCTGGCTGAATGATCAGCACAAGTTCAACGAGGCTTGGTCGAGTTCCAGCTTCAAGCAATTCACGCCGTCCTACGTTCCACCCGCCGACGAGCAGTCGATATACGGGGCTCGCACTGTGCGGGATGTCAGCTTGGCAGAGCTGACCGAGCATGACTCCGGCTTTCGCGGGTCGGATGTGCCGATAGAGGATATCCGTGTTACGGGCGTCGACCCCAATGCCGAAATTCAGTCTTTGGCGATGGCCGGTTTCTGACATGCACCTGGATTTGACGTTCGAACGCGACATCCGCAGGGTGGCGCTTCCCGGTGCCGCCTCACCGCTTGTCGCCGCCATCGATCGTGGTCTACGGATCGCCTCATTCTGACGCCTTGCCCCGTGCCTGGGGCGATGAGCCAATGAAGTCGCAACCAACAGTTGCCTGGCATCGTGTCCTTTGCTCTAAGAGCGGACATGACAACGATTGCCGTTCCGGGACTACTGTCCTTCACTATCGCCATCTTGGTGTACTTTACCGGAGCGGGGCTCAATCGGGTGGTTGAGCCGCTGCGACGCTGGAATATTCCAGAGGCGGTCACCGGCGGCCTCATAGCCGCGCTCGTGACGCTCGCGGCCTACCATCTCTTCGATACCGCGGTTGCCTTCGATCTCCAGGCGCGCGACATGCTGCTCCTCTATTTCTTCACGGGGATCGGGCTGAACGCCCGCCTGTCGGACCTCATGGCGGGCGGGCGTCGTCTCGCCATCCTGCTGGCGATCACCATCGTTTTCCTCGTCCTGCAGAATATTATCGCGGTCGGCAGCGTCGCCCTGCTGGGCCTGCCGGAGGGGCTCGCGGCGTTTCTGGGCTCGGCCTCCCTGATCGGCGGCCATGGCACGACGATCGCCTGGGCGCCAATCATCGAGCAGCGTTTCGGGATACCCCAGGCGCTGGAGGTCGGCATTGCCAGCGCCACGCTCGGCCTTGTCATCGCGAGCCTGGTGGGCGGCCCCGTCGCGCGCCTGCTCATAGCGCGCTATGGCCTGAGCGGTCCCCTCGAGAAGGCCCCTATCGTTGGCCTGCCGGATGACCCTGACGGGCACGTGCGGAATGACGTGAGCGCTGTGAGCCTGCTGCGGACTATCCTGGTGCTCAACATCGCCATTCTGATCGGCTTCACCGTGGATGAGCTGTTGGAAGAACTCGGCATCAATCTTCCGCTCTTCGTCGCCTGCCTGATGGTCGCGATCGTCATGACCAACACCATCCCTTACGTCTTCCGCGGGCTACTCTGGCCCACGCGGACAAAGGCGTTGTCGCTCGTCTCCGACCTGTCGCTGAGCGTCTTCCTCGCCATGTCGCTGATGAGCATGCAGCTATGGACGCTCGGTGATCTCGGCCCGGCCCTGCTTCTCGTGCTCGGCGTGCAGACCGTTGCGGCGGTAGCCTACATCCTGTTCGTGGTCTTCCCCGCCATGGGCCGCGACTACGACGCGGCCGTGGTTTCGGCCGGGTTCAGCGGCATCTCCCTCGGCGCGACACCCACCGCCATCGCCAATATGACCGCGGTGACGAAGGTGCATGGCGCGGCCCCCATCGCCTTCATCATCCTGCCGCTCGTCTCCGCCTTCTTCATCGACATCGCCAATGCGGTGGCCATCGGCTTCATGGTGCGCTGAAGCGCGCGTGGCAACCGGTCGAGAGGCACCCGGCATGGGCATTGCGGGGGCGCCATGGCGTATTTTGGCATTGCCAGCGATCGACACGCCATCCGCTCGCCTACAGAATTCAGGATCGAAGCGCGTCAGAGGAACACAAAAATCCGAAATAACCGCGGCTAGGCCCAGAAGTCCTTGATCTTCGGCGCCTCGATCTTGGCGCGCTCATAACCTGCCTTGATCGCGGGAGCGATCTGGCCGGGATCGAGCAGGTTCACGCCCGGTGGCGTGCCGGCGATGATCAGCATCGCTTTGGTGCCGGTCGCCTCCAGTGTTGCTATTTCCTTATGGATATCGTGAGGAATGCCGGTGAGCAGGCTGCCCTCATAGCCATTGGTCAGGGTAATGACGAGCGCGCGCTTCGAGCCGGCAACCAGATCGGTGTGCGCCCAGGTCTTGGAGATGCCGCCATCCATGCAATAGCGCTGCCCCAGTAGTGTCGGTCCCATAACCCCAGGCAGCGAGGAGCTGGCGGCGGCGGCATGGGCGAGCGGAATGCCATTCCTGCGGGCCACATCCTGATGCACCACCAGACGTTCGCCGGTGTAGCAATCATTCGCCGTGGTGAACATCTTGGCGACCGGCCAGTCGGTGCGGCTGTCTCCCGTGAGAAGCCACGCTAACCGCTCGACAGCCCCGCCATTGACGTGGTTGTCCGCCGCCAGCGCCGCATGGCCGATGGCGCGGATCGAAGCGGCATCACCGCTGGTGACCTTGAAGTTGATCTCTTGCGCGCGCTTCTGGCTGGCATTGGGGGCGGAGAGCGGCGCGAGCTTGGCGAACAGGCTTGGAAACTGCCCGAAGAACTCGATCTCGCTGCGCATTCGCAGGAAATGCCCGGACGTGAGCGAAGAGCCGGCATAGGAACCGGCCGAGGTGCCCACCACCATCTCGGCGAGGGCCGCCGGATCGACGCCGAGTTCGAGCAGGCCGTGGAAGAAACCACAATACCATGCGACGTAGTATTCACCGCCGCCACCGAGCACCAGCGTGCGGTCGAGCCCGGCAGCGAATCGCGAGGGCACCGGCTTGTCGGGGACCGGGACGGCGAGGCCGTCGGAGGCGAACAGACTGTCGCTGACCTGCGTGGTCATCGCTTCCAGCGGTGTTGGTGTCTGGGCAAGAACCGGCGAGATCGCCGCCGCACCGACGGAGACAGGCACTAACGCGGATGCTTTGAGGAAATTCCGGCGTTTCATGATGGTTAACTCCGGTGGGGAGCTGGGGAAGCTGATACCCGTTTTGATCCGCGGCCTTATCCCAGGGCATTACGATGTGTCCGGCATACCCAGGAAGCAACCTGCTACGTGCCAAGTCCCGTCCTTACTTTACCAGTGTACCAACGAGGCGTTGGAAAGCTAAAGCCTGCTTGGAGAAGCAGGATGGGTGTTTCTGCGAGTTACGTTAACGCCCATGGCCGCAACGGTGAACGTGCGGTAGGTATCGCCCACACGAACGGTGAGTTT
>NZ_JAHBYN010000011.1 GCF_019635935.1 Parvibaculum sp.
TTTTGAGTCCGGCGCGTCTACCAGTTCCACCACACCCGCACGCAGCGACGAAGCCGTCGCCATGGGCAGCTATTTGCCATAGCAAGCCCGAGAAAGTCCAGCCTCGAAAGCTGATTGTTTTTAACGGACGCTTCCAGCGCTCCAAGGTCCCCGGCGCCGACGGCATTTCGCGTCCGCGGCGCCATTCCCCCGCGGAATCAATCCCAGCTCAGAGCGCCGCCGCTCTGGTATTCGATAACCCGGGTCTCGAAGAAGTTCTTCTCCTTCTTGAGGTCCATAGCCTCCGACATCCAGGGGAAGGGGTTGTCCGTCTCGGCGAACACCGGCGAAAGGCCGAGCTGGGCGCAGCGCCGGTTGGCGATGAAATGCATGTACTGTTCGCAGAGCACGGCGTTCAGGCCGAGGAAACCGCGCGGCATGGTATCCCGCCCATAGGCCGCCTCGAGTTCCGCCGCCTCGCGCAGCATGCCGCGCACCTCATCCTGGAAGGCCGACGTCCAGAGATGCGGGTTCTCGTGCTTGATCTGGTTGATGACGTCGATGCCAAAATTGAGATGAATACTCTCATCCCTGAGGATGTACTGGTACTGTTCGGCGATGCCGACCATCTTGTTGCGCCGCCCCAGCGACAGGATCTGCGCGAAGCCTGTGTAGAACCACATGCCCTCGAACACGACATAGAAGGCCACGAGATCGCGCAGGAAGGCCTGGTCCGCCGCCGGCGTGCCGGTTTTGAAGTCGGGGTCGTCGAGATGCTGCGTGTGCTTCAGCGCCCAGGCCGCCTTGTCGGTGATCGATGGCACCTCCCGATACATGTTGAACAGCTCGCCCTCGTCGAGGCCGAGGCTCTCCACGATATACTGGAAGGTATGCGTGTGGACCGCCTCCTCGAAGGCCTGGCGCAACAGATACTGCCGGCATTCGGGATTGGTGAGATGCCGATAGATGGCCAGCACGATGTTGTTGGCCACAAGGCTTTCGGACGCCGCGAAGAAGCCGAGATTGCGCTTGATCGCCCGGCGTTCGTCGTCCGTCAGGCCTTCGCGTGATTTCCACAAGGCGATATCGGCCTGCATGGAAACCTCGGTCGGCATCCAGTGGTTGTTGCAACCCGCGAGATACTTCTCCCAGGCCCATTTATACTTGAGCGGCAGCAGCTGGTTCACGTCGGCGCGGCAGTTGATCATCGCCTTGTCGTCGACGGTGACGCGCCCGCCTCCGCGATCGATGGCGCCGAGGCCGGTGGCGTCGCCAGCGGGCTGCTGGCCGGACGGCAAGGGCTGGAATGGGAGCGCGGCTGTGGCCTTCGGCTCTGACCAATCGAGCATTCTTTTATTCTCCAAATGTCTTGTCATGTGGGGCTATGGCCCTCACTCACCCCCTCACCCCAACCCTCTCCCGCTCAACATGACTGTTGCCGTGTTGAGCTTGAACAACGCCAAGTTGGCGATAGCCGACTTGGCGGAGAGAGGGAGGCGCTCTTCCTATTGGCAGGCTTCGCAGTCGGGGTCGTCGATCGCGCAGGCCTTGCCCCAGGCGGCGCCGAGTTCAGCCTCACCTGCCGCCACATCACTCGCTTTACGTGCGTCGGCGACAAAGATCGGCGATGCCGCGGGCGCAGCAGCCGGCACCACCGCGGAAACCGCGTTGAGCTTGCCGTCGGTGCCCTTCAGCGTCGATTTCTCGACATGGGTCGCGGAGCGCGAGCGCAGGTAGTAGGTGGTCTTCAGGCCGCGCTGCCACGCCAGGCGATAGAGCGTGTCGAGCTTACGCCCGGACGGATTGGCGATGTAGAGATTGAGCGACTGCGACTGGTCGATCCATTTCTGCCGGCGCGCGGCCGCCTCGATCAGCCAGGCCGAGTCGATTTCGAAAGCCGTCGCGTAGAGCGCCTTGAGATCGTCGGGCACCCGGTCGATCTGGCCGACACTGCCGTCGAAATATTTGAGATCCGACACCATCACCTCGTCCCACAGGCCGCGCGCCTTGAGGTCGCGCACCAGCGCGGCGTTCACCACGGTGAAATCGCCCGACATGTTCGATTTCACGAAGAGGTTCTGGTAGGCGGGCTCGATCGACTGGCTGACCCCGCAGATATTGGAGATCGTCGCGGTGGGCGCGATCGCCATCGTGTTGGAATTGCGCATGCCGGTCGTGACCACCCGCTGGCGCAACGTCTCCCAATCGAGCTTCGACGAGCGGTCGAAAACCCCGTCACGCGTTGCAGTGCCGCGCGCCTCGGCCAGGAGGCCGACGGAATCGATCGGCAGGATGCCGCGTGACCACAGCGACCCTTCGAAGGATGAATAGCGCCCGCGCTCGGCTGCCAGATCGACGGAGGAAGCTATAGCGTGGAACGAGATGGCTTCCATGCTCGCATCCGCGAAGGAAACGGCCGCGTCCGAGCCATAGGGAATGCGCAGGGTCTGCAGGGCGTCCTGGAAGCCCATCAGGCCAAGGCCGATCGGCCGATGACGCAGGTTCGACCGGCGCGCCTCGGGGATCGTGTAGAAGTTGATGTCGATGACATTGTCGAGGATGCGCATCGCGGTTTTGACCGTGCGCGCCAATTTCTCCATATCGAGGCCGTCAGCCGTGACATGGGCCGCGAGATTGACTGAGCCGAGATTGCAGACGGCCACTTCGTCATGGGAGGTGTTCAGCGTGATCTCGGTGCAGAGGTTCGAGGAATGCACGACGCCCGCGTGCCCCTGGGGCGAGCGGATGTTGCAGGGATCCTTGAAGGTGAGCCAGGGGTGGCCGGTCTCGAACAACATGGTCAGCATGCGCCGCCAGAGGTCGAGCGCCCTCACCTGCTTGAACACCTTCATCTCACCGCGCGCGGCCTTTGCCTCATAGGCCTCGTAGGC
>NZ_JAHBYN010000012.1 GCF_019635935.1 Parvibaculum sp.
CGCCCCGCCCTTTCGCCGCAGCGCAACATGGCCTACATGCACGGGGCTGAAAGTCTCCGCCAGGTTCCCGCGCTCATGATTCGTCTCGACAATATCGGTAAGCAGAACGGCAAGCAGATCGTCTTCATCGAGGCCGGCATGGCGCTCCTGAAGGGCGAGAAAGTCGGCCTCGTCGGCCCCAACGGCGCCGGCAAGACCACGCTGTTCCGCATGATCACCGGCGAGGAAGGGCCGGACGAGGGGCAGGTCTCCATCGATCGCGGCGTCACCATCGGCTATTTCAGCCAGGACATCGGCGAGATGTCCGGCCGCAGCGCGGTGGCCGAGGTCACCGATGGCGCCGGGCCCGTCAGCACCGTCGCCGCCGAGCTGCGTGAACTGGAGGCGGCGATGGCCGATCCCGACCAGGCCGACCGGATGGACGCCATCATCGAGCGCTACGGCGAGGTGCAGGGGCGCTTCGAGGAGCTTGGCGGCTATGCGCTGGAGGGCCGCGCGCAGGAGGTGCTGGCCGGCCTCG
Source organism: Parvibaculum sp. (assembly GCF_019635935.1). Lineage (NCBI taxonomy): Bacteria > Pseudomonadati > Pseudomonadota > Alphaproteobacteria > Hyphomicrobiales > Parvibaculaceae > Parvibaculum > Parvibaculum sp. The sequence continues at coordinate 521 of NZ_JAHBYN010000012.1, forward strand.
GCTTCAGCCAGGAGATGATGGACGGCGATGTCGGCGCCCTCTCGGGCGGCTGGAAGATGCGCGTCGGGCTGGGGCGCATCCTTCTCATGCGCCCGGATGTCATGCTGCTCGACGAGCCGAGCAACCATCTCGACATCGAGAGCCTGATCTGGCTGGAGCAGTTCCTGAAGGGCTACGACGGCGCCCTGATGATGACCTCGCACGACCGCGCCTTCATGAACCGCATCGTCACCAAGGTGGTGGAGATCGACGGCGGCGCGCTCACCACCTATTCCGGCGACTACGAGTTCTACGCCGAGCAGCGCGCGCTCAATGAGAAGCACCAGCAGGCGCAGTTCGAGCGCCAGCAGGCGATGCTCGCCAAGGAGATCCAGTTCATCGAGCGCTTCAAGGCGCGCGCCTCGCACGCCGCCCAGGTGCAGAGCCGCGTCAAGAAGCTGGAGAAGATCGACCGGGTGGAGCCGCCGAAGCGACGCCAGACCGTCGTCTTCGAGTTCCAGCCGCCGCCGCGCTCGGGCGATGATGTCGTCAGCCTCAAGAACGTGCACAAGCGCTATGGCAGCCGCAGCATCTATGAGGGGCTCGATTTCGCCGTGCGCCGCCGCGAGCGCTGGTGCGTCATGGGCGTCAACGGCGCCGGCAAGTCGACGCTCCTGAAGCTCGTCGCCGGCACGGCCGCGCCGGATGACGGCACGGTCGCCATCGGCGCCAATGTGAAGATGGCCTATTTCGCCCAGCATGCCATGGAGGTGCTGGAGGGCGAGGACACCATCTTCCAGTCGCTCGAGTCCTCATTCCCGCAGGCCGGCCAGGGCTCGCTCCGGGCGCTCGCCGGCTGCTTCGGCTTTTCCGGCGACGACGTGGAGAAGCGCTGCCGCGTGCTCTCGGGCGGCGAGAAGGCGCGCCTCGTGATGGCCAAGATGCTCTTCGACCCGCCGAACTTCCTGGTGCTCGACGAGCCCACCAACCATCTCGACATGGCGACCAAGGAGATGCTGATCACCGCGCTCGCCAATTACGAAGGCACCATGCTCTTCGTCAGCCACGACCGCCACTTCCTCGCCGCGCT
>NZ_JAHBYN010000013.1 GCF_019635935.1 Parvibaculum sp.
GATAGAGCAACCCCTTTTCTGTAAAAGCCGCGGAGCGGCTTTTCGGGAGCGGTCATACGGTTTCGTGATGGGGTGAGAGGTAGACTTTACCGGTTTGCCATTCTTCGCTGGTTTCCATGAGGAGTGCTGCGACGAGCCTGAGGAGGGAGTCTTCGTTGGGGAACAGGGAGGCGACGCGGGTGCGTCGTTTGAGTTCTCGGTTGAGCCGTTCGAGGAGGTTGGTGGTGCGCAATTTGCGCCGGATCGCGGCGGGCCAGGCGAAGACCGTCAGGCCTTCGGGGACGTTTCGTTCGATCCACTCGGCCAATCTGGGGGCCGTCGTCTCGTACTTGTTCACGGCCAGCGCGACGAGGCGGTCGGCTTCGGCGCGACTCGGGGCGTTGAAGACGGCTCGCAGATCGGCGGCGACCTCGGTCCGCTGCGAAACGTGCGGCACGTACTGCAGGGCGTTCTGCTGGAGATGAAACTGGCAGCGTTGCCACGGCACGCTGGGGAGGCACGCTTGTCGAGCTTCCTTGAGCCCCGCATGAGCGTCGCTCACGATGAGTTCGACGCCGTGGAGCCCGCGGGCGATGAGCGACCCCAAAAACTCGCGCCAGTGCACCTCCGCTTCGGAGAGCTTGACGCTCACGCCGAGGATCTCCCGTTTGCCGTCGGGCCCGATCCCGACGGCCACGAGCACGGCGCAATCGACGACGCAGCCGCCGTGGCGGACCTTTTCGTAGCGGGCGTCGAGGATCACGAAGGGAAAGGCCCCCAGCGGCCGGTTGCGCCACTTGGTCAATTCTTCGTCGAGTTCGGCGGCGCAGCGGCTGACCTGGGTGCTGGAGACCTCGCTGCCGCACAGCTCTTCGACGATCGCCTTCACCTTGCGGGTCGACACCCCTTGGACGTACATCTCGGCCAGGGCGACCTTGAGAGCCCGTTCGCTCCGCTCGCCCCGTTCGAGAGCCGACGGGTAGAACGACGAGTCGCGGGTCTGCGGCACTTTCAATTCGAGCTTGCCGAGGCGACTCAGGACG